>NZ_JBSGVZ010000006.1:0-270093 GCF_053608705.1 Peribacillus sp. NPDC055009
CCTGAAAGATGATCAGGTTGATAGGTCAGAGGTGGAAGCGTGGCGACATGTGGAGCTGACTGATACTAATAGATCGAGGACTTAACCAACGCTTTTTAAAAAATGAAATACCTTCTTATTATCTAGTTTTGAAGGAACAACGTTCCTTATATGTTTGGTGGCGATAGCGAAGAGGTCACACCCGTTCCCATTCCGAACACGGCAGTTAAGCTCTTCAGCGCCGATGGTAGTTGGGGGTTTCCCCCTGTGAGAGTAGGACGCCGCCAAGCCATTCAAAAGATCAGCCATTAGGCTGGTCTTTTTTTGTATTGCAATATTTTCGGCTTTCAGGGAGGAGTGACGTAAATTACATCTAATCGACCTGCGTTAAATCCTCTCAAATTACAAAAGCTGACTTTTAAAATAGGTCTTACTTGAATTGAAATAATTCGCGAGAGCAAGATACGAATATGGAGCAGGGGTTAATTTCATGAATAAGGCTATGGTAATTGAGAGGGGAAGAAGGGTAGGATATTGAAGGAGATGTATAATTTATGGGTGCAGGTGCTTTTACGGAAGACAGGGATATCATAATCTTAGGCATTATGGAATTTTCATTATAATGTAATCCTCTTTTTTGAAATGTAACTTGTCTTTACTTGTTCTTTTCATTATACTGGGAAGAATTTAATAATTTTAATAATGCAAGTTGGATGCTAAAGAAGAAGACAGAAAAAATAGAATTATGGAAGGAATCGGTACTGTGGGTAAAAAGAGTAAGGAAAAGTTTGAAGTTATCGAGGGCGAGACAATTGATGCATGTTTAGATCGAATTAAAGTGGCGGGGTACTTTCCTGTAAGGAGAACGGAAGAGCCTATCTTTGCCGAGAGAATCGAGAATGGCAAGGTCCATTATGTGCCAGTTGATCGAAAAATTGTATTCGAAGCAAAATTAATTGAGTAAAACACGAACGATTAATTAATATCATGTAAAAATATTCGATTTTAACTTGACATTAAAATGGCCGGAAGGTAAGATGAAGTTACATTAATACATCTCATATAATCATGGGGATATGGCCCAAAAGTTTCTACCTGATGACCGTAAATCATCGGACTATGAGAAAAGCATCTGACTATTTCGGAAACTAGCCAAGTCTTTTTGTTTTTTCAAAAGGGCTTTCTTTTCCGGACAGGTTGCTTTCTCGATGAGGAAGCAACCTGTCCGGTTTTTTAATTTACATGTTATAGATAAAAATGATAAGCGTCCGTCTGCATACCCGGGACGCCATAATATGAGTGTTGGAGGGAAAGATGATATGAAACCGCAAGTAGGGGTTATTATGGGAAGTGTCTCGGATTGGGAAACGATGAAATACGCTTGTGAATCATTGGAACAACTTGAGATTCCCTATGAAAAAAGAGTCGTTTCCGCCCACCGGACGCCGGATTTACTATTTGAATATGCAGAGAGTGCAAAAGATAGAGATATAAAAGTGATTATTGCCGGAGCAGGCGGGGCTGCACATCTTCCAGGTATGACAGCCGCTAAAACGATTGTCCCCGTGATAGGCGTTCCAATACAGTCGAAGGCATTAAATGGGATGGATTCGTTATTATCGATTGTTCAAATGCCTGGTGGCGTACCGGTTGCAACGGTTGCGATCGGAAAAGCGGGCGCAGTCAATGCCGGTTTGTTTGCGGCTCAAATATTAGCAGCTTTTGATTCTGACATTGCCGATAGGTTAGAGGCTTTACGAAACGAAACCAGAGAAAAGGTGTTACAGAGCAGTGAACAACTTAAATAATACAATCATTTTACCGGGACAGACCATTGGAATAATCGGCGGTGGACAATTGGGCAGGATGATGGCCTTATCGGCTAAGGCATCTGGCTTTAAGATAGCGGTCCTTGAGCCGACAGCAGAAGGTCCATGTGCTCAAGTGGCGGATATTGAAATCACTGGTGCTTATGATGATATCGAAGCATTGAAAAGGTTGGCTGAGGTCAGTGACGTCATAACATACGAGTTTGAAAATATCAGTTCAGAAGCACTGGATTGGTTAAAGCAACATGCATTTCTTCCACAGGGCTCAGAATTATTAAAGCTGACACAGGATAGACTGACTGAAAAAAAAGCCATATCTGATGCAGGAGCTTCCGTTGCTCCATATCAGGAAATACAGGATATTTCAGAAATTCACCTTCATATAGAGAAATTAGGGTACCCTAGTGTGTTAAAAACGACGCGGGGCGGTTATGATGGAAAAGGGCAGTTGGTCATTAAGGAAGAAGCCGACATCAAAAAGGCTGAATCCCTGCTCAAAACAGGTATATGTGTGCTGGAAGCCTGGATTCCTTTCGTAAAAGAAATATCCATTATCGTGACGCGTAAGGCAGATGGCGAGACAAGTCATTTTCCGATTGCGGAAAACATTCATGTTGAAAACATTCTTCATAAAAGCATTGTTCCCGCCCGTATTAGTCAACAAGCTGAACGGAAAGCTATTAATGAAGCTTTGCAGCTTGCAGAGAAACTTGATTTGGTGGGGACATTGGCGGTCGAGATGTTTTTAACCGCTCAGGATGATATCATCATTAATGAATTAGCGCCAAGACCTCATAACTCAGGCCATTATACAATGGAAGCATGTGAGACTTCACAGTTCGAACAGCATATAAGGGCTGTCTGCAATTGGCCGCTCGGCAATACGGAGTTATTGAAGCCTGTGGTAATGATAAACATCCTTGGTGAGCATATCGAGCCCTTAATGGATGAAATTCCGACGCTTTCAGATTGGAAGGTTCACCTTTACGGTAAGAAAGAAGCCAAGCTTAAGCGGAAAATGGGTCATGTGAATATTTTACGTCCAACGATTGAGGAAGCTCTTTTGGAAAGTGATCGAAGCAAAATATGGAATCAACAGGTTGAAACGGAGGAAGTAAAATGATTGAACGTTATACCCGCCCAGAGATGGGAAACATTTGGACAGAAAAGAATCGCTTTAATGCGTGGTTGGAAGTTGAAATCTTAGCTTGTGAAGCATGGTCTGAGCTAGGTGTCATTCCTAAAGAAGATGTGAAGCTTCTTCGTGAAAATGCTACATTCGATGTAGACCGTATCAATGAAATCGAAAAAGATACACGCCACGATGTTGTTGCTTTTACACGTGCGGTTTCTGAAACATTGGGAGAAGAACGGAAATGGGTCCATTACGGACTGACTTCCACTGATGTGGTGGATACAGCTCTTTCATATGTGATAAAGCAAGCGAATGAGATACTTGCCAAGGATTTAAATAACTTCGTGGAGATCCTGAAAAATAAAGCGAAAGAACATAAATACACGGTTCAAATGGGACGTACACATGGAGTTCATGCTGAACCGACCACTTTTGGGTTGAAACTGGCTCTTTGGTATCAAGAAATGAAGCGAAATGTAGAACGTTTTGAAGAAGCTAGAAAGAACATTGAGGTTGGGAAAATCTCTGGAGCTGTCGGAACTTACGCAAACATCGACCCGTTCGTTGAAAAATTCGTTTGTGAAAAGCTTGGCCTTGAAGCAGCGCCAATTTCAACACAAACATTGCAACGCGATCGTCACGCACATTATATGAGCACATTGGCTTTAATTGCGACATCAATTGAAAAATTCGCAGTTGAAATTCGCGGCTTGCAAAAAAGTGAAACACGTGAAGTGGAAGAATTCTTTGCAAAAGGACAAAAAGGATCTTCGGCAATGCCTCATAAACGGAATCCAATCGGTTCTGAAAATATGACGGGTATGGCTCGTGTAATCCGCGGTTACATGATGACAGCATATGAGAATGTGCCATTATGGCATGAACGTGACATTTCGCATTCTTCTGCTGAGCGCATCATCTTGCCGGATGCAACGATCGCATTAAACTACATGCTGAACCGTTTCAGCAACATAGTGAAGAACTTGACCGTTTATCCAGAAAATATGAAACGCAATATGGACCGTACGCTTGGATTGATTTTCTCACAACGTGTACTGCTTTCCCTTATCGATAAAGGACTTGTCCGTGAAGAAGCTTATGATACGGTTCAGCCGAAAGCGATGGAAGCATGGGAGCTTCAGGTTCCATTCAGAAGCCTGATCGAAAAGGATGATAAAATCACAAGCTTGCTTACGAAAGAAGAACTTGATGATTGTTTCGATCCTACACATCACCTGAAAAATGTTGATGTAATCTTTGATCGTTTAGGTTTATAAAAGTGAAGGCGGCAAACATGGCACCTCTAAACGGTGATATGTTTGCCAAGCCTGATCAATGGCAGGAAGATTCATAATATTCACAATGTGGGGGTCTGGACAGATGGAAAAACGAGAATTGTTGTATGAAGGAAAAGCGAAACAGATTTTTGCAACGGACAACAGTGAAATAGTTTGGGTGGAATACAAGGATTCGGCAACAGCGTTTAATGGTGAGAAGAAGTCAGAGATTGCCGGAAAAGGTAAGTTGAATAATCAAATTACTAGCTTACTATTTTCAAAGCTTGCCCAAGAGAATATCCCATCCCATTTTATTGAAATGCTTTCCGACCGGGAGCAGCTAGTCAAGAGGGTATCCATCATTCCACTTGAAGTCGTTGTCAGAAATACGGCTGCCGGCAGTTTTTCTAAAAGAACTGGCATTGAAGAAGGCCAGCCGCTCAAGAAAACGCTGATTGAGTTTTACTATAAAGATGACGAACTCGGCGATCCTCTGTTAACGGAAGACCATATTGAAGAATTGGAACTTGCAAGCAAGGAAGATGTAGCGATTTTAAAAGAAAAGGCAGAAGAAATCAGTATCGTCTTAACTTCCTTCTTTAAAGAGTTAGACATTAAATTGATTGATTTTAAATTAGAGTTTGGTAAAACCTCGAATGGAGACATTCTGCTGGCAGATGAAATTTCACCTGATACCTGTCGATTATGGGATATTAAAACAAACGAAAAGTTAGACAAAGATGTATTCCGCCGTGATTTAGGAAGTTTAACAGATGCTTACGAAAAAATACTAGCAAAGTTGGAGGGCACTCAACATGTATAAGGTTAAAGTATATATCACACTACGCGAAAGTGTACTAGATCCACAGGGAGCAGCAGTGCAACAATCACTTCATAGTTTGACTTATAACGAAGTCAGTGATGTTCGAGTGGGGAAATACATTGAACTTACAATTAAGGATACGGATCGTGATTTAGATCAACTTGTAAAGGAAATGTGTGAAAAACTATTGGCCAATACGGTAATTGAAGCTTACCGCTATGATGTTGAGGAGGTTATCACCCAATGAAATTTGCTGTCATAGTTTTCCCTGGTTCCAATTGTGATGTCGATATGTACCATGCGATAAAGGATGCACTGGGGGAAGAAGTGGAGTATGTTTGGCACTCTACAGACAATCTAGATCAGTATGATGGGATTCTTCTTCCTGGCGGTTTCTCTTATGGAGACTATTTACGCTCTGGAGCAATTGCAAGATTTTCGAATGTAATGGCAGAAGTCGTAAAAGCGGCACAAGCAGGAAAGCCTGTATTGGGTGTCTGCAATGGTTTTCAGATTTTACTTGAAGCAGGACTTTTACCTGGTGCGATGCGCCGTAATGAAGGCTTGAAATTCATTTGCCGCTATGTAGGACTGAAGGTTGAAAATAACCAATCGATGTTCACGACAGGATATGAATTAAATGAAACGATTACGATCCCTGTTGCACATGGTGAAGGGAATTACTACTGCGATGATGAGACATTGGCTGAATTAAAACAAAATAACCGCATCTTGTTCACGTATGATGGTGAAAATCCAAACGGAAGCTTGGAGCAAATAGCGGGAATTACAAATGAACAAGGAAATGTCCTCGGAATGATGCCTCATCCCGAACGTGCTGTTGATTCGCTGCTTGGCAGTAAAGACGGCTTAAAGATTTTTCAATCCATCGTAAAAAACTGGAGGGAATCACATGTTATTACAGCTTGAACCAAGTCCGGAAAAAATTAAATCGGATCGATTGTACGCAACAATGGGACTATCCGATGATGAATTTGCAATGGTGGAGAAAATCTTAGGCAGACTGCCGAATTATACGGAAACTGGATTGTTTTCGGTTATGTGGTCAGAGCATTGTTCCTACAAAAATTCAAAACCCATCTTAAGGAAATTCCCGATTACAGGGGAGAAAGTGCTACAAGGTCCTGGTGAAGGGGCAGGTATCGTTGATATCGGTGACGATCAGGCTGTCGTTTTTAAAATTGAAAGTCATAACCACCCTTCGGCAATAGAGCCTTATCAAGGTGCTGCTACCGGTGTCGGCGGAATTATCCGTGATGTTTTCTCCATGGGAGCCCGTCCGATTGCGATGTTGAACTCGCTTCGCTTCGGTGAGCTAGACAATGATCGTGTGAAATATTTATTTAAAGAAGTGGTTGCAGGGATTGCAGGATACGGGAATTGTATCGGAATTCCAACTGTCGGCGGAGAAATTCAATTTGATCCATCGTATGAAGGAAATCCTCTTGTCAATGCAATGTGTGTCGGTTTGATCGATCATAAGGACATTAAAAAAGGCCAAGCGCATGGAGTGGGCAACACAGTGATGTATGTGGGTGCCAAAACTGGACGTGATGGTATTCATGGAGCAACATTTGCATCTGAAGAGCTATCAGAGTCTTCGGAAGAGAAACGGCCTGCCGTACAAGTAGGCGATCCATTCATGGAGAAGCTGCTTTTGGAAGCATGCCTTGAATTGATTCAAAATGATGCCCTTGTTGGCATTCAGGATATGGGAGCAGCAGGTCTTACAAGCTCATCTGCCGAGATGGCGAGCAAAGCTGGCTCAGGAATAAAAATGAACCTGGATTTGGTACCGCAGCGTGAAACGGGAATGACAGCATATGAAATGATGCTATCTGAATCACAAGAGCGGATGCTGATCGTTGTCACTAAAGGACGCGAACAGGAAATCGTCGACTTGTTTACGAAATATGACCTAGAAGCGGTTGCTGTTGGTGTAGTGACGGATGATAAAAACCTAACCCTTTCCCATCAAGGTGAAATCGTTGCTGAGGTTCCGGTTGATGCATTGGCTGAAGAAGCTCCTATTTATCACAAGCCATCTGCAGAGCCGCAATATTTCCGTGACTTCCAAAGCATGACGGCAGAAGTGCCAGTCATTGATGATTATAAAGAAACATTGGTATCACTATTGAAGCAACCGACAATTTCGAGTAAGGAATGGGTCTACGACCAGTATGATTACATGGTCCGCACGAATACAGTCGTCTCACCTGGATCGGATGCAGCGGTAGTGCGTGTACGTGGTACGAATAAAGCCCTTGCCATGACGACGGATTGTAACTCCCGCTTTATTTATTTAGATCCTGAAACAGGCGGCAAAATCGCTGTGGCTGAAGCAGCCCGTAACATCATTTGCTCGGGTGCGGAACCTTTAGCGATTACAGATTGCTTGAACTTTGGGAATCCAGAAAAACCAGAAATATTCTGGCAACTGGAAAAAGCGGCAGACGGTATGAGTGAAGCTTGCAGAAGCTTAAGTACTCCTGTAATCGGCGGAAATGTTTCCCTTTATAATGAAACGAATGGTGAAGCGATTTATCCGACGCCTGTAGTTGGAATGGTTGGTCTAGTCAATGACCTTAAGCACATCACAACACAAACATTTAAAAATGAATCCGATTTGATTTACGTGGTCGGTGAAGCGAAAGTTGAATTCGGAGGCAGTGAATTACAGAAAATGCTCGAGGGTAAAATCTTTGGACGCGCTCCAGAACTTGATTTGGACCTTGAACAAAAACGTCAGCAGCAAATTCTGACGGCAATTCAAAACGGACTTGTTGCATCAGCCCATGACCTTTCGGAAGGCGGTTTGGCAGTGGCTTTAGCTGAATCTTTATTCGGGGCTAGCAAACTAGGGGCAAAAGTGAATATATCCGGGGAACCTGTATCTGAATTATTCAGTGAAACGCAATCACGATTCTTACTGTCCATCAATCCTGATAATCAAGCGTCATTTGAAGCTCTTGTTGAAGATGCGATTTGCATAGGCTCAGTAACGGCTGATAATAAATTAGTCGTAGCAACAAGTGATAGCAAAGTGTTGGAAGCGGACGTTGAAGATTTACAAACAGCTTGGAAGGGAGCCATACCATGCTTGCTGAAATAAGAAGCCTAAACGAAGAGTGTGGTGTTGTTGGAGTCTGGGGACATCCCGATGCAGCGCAGCTTGCTTACTACGGTTTGCATAGCTTGCAACATCGTGGTCAAGAGGGAGCGGGCATCGTCGTGACGGATGGTGAGCAGATGTCCATCTCTAAGGGCGAAGGACTTGTCACAGAGATATTCACTGCGGAAAAAATGCAGGCACTTTCCGGTAGCGGTAAAGCGGCAATAGGCCATGTCCGTTATACAACGGCAGGCGGCGGCGGGTATCAAAATGTTCAGCCTTTCCTGTTCAATTCTCATACAGGGGGGCTGGCCCTTGCTCATAATGGGAATATCGTCAATGCCCATCAATTAAAAGCACAGCTTGAAGGACAAGGAAGCATTTTTCAAACGACCTCTGATACGGAAGTTCTGGCACATCTGATTAAACGCTCCGGCTACTCGGATGTAAGAGATTCCGTGAAGAACAGTTTAAGCATGCTGAAGGGAGCCTATGCCTTTGTCATCATGACCGAAACCCAAATGATCATGGCAAGAGATCCGCATGGCTTCCGTCCACTTTCCTTGGGGAAAATAGGCGATGCATATTTCGCTGCATCTGAAACATGTGCACTTGATATTGTAGGTGCAGAATTCATCCGCGATATTGAGCCGGGAGAACTGGTTGTCATTAATGATGAGGGAATCACATCCGAATACTTTTCGCTTTCCAGCCAACAGGCAATGTGCACGATGGAGTACGTGTATTTTTCCCGTCCGGATAGCAATATTGATGGTATCAATGTTCATACGGCACGTAAAAACCTTGGTAAGCAAATGGCACTCGAAACCAAAATTGAAGCAGACGTAGTTACAGGTGTACCTGATTCCAGCATCTCGGCAGCGATTGGTTATGCTGAAGCTGCAGGCATTCCTTATGAAATGGGTTTAATAAAGAACCGTTATGTTGGAAGGACTTTCATTCAGCCATCACAAAGTCTGCGTGAACAAGGCGTAAAGATGAAACTATCACCTGTAAGAGGGGTAGTGGAAGGCAAGCGGGTCATAATGGTTGATGATTCAATAGTCCGTGGGACAACGAGCAGAAGGATTGTCCGCATGTTAAAAGATGCCGGAGCGAAAGAAGTGCATGTAGTAATCAGCTCACCACCGATCAAGAATCCATGTTTTTATGGCATAGACACGTCTAAAAAGGAAGAACTGATTGCAAGCTCAAAATCGGTGGAGGAAATAAGGGAAATCATTGAAGCTGATTCCTTAACTTTTTTAAGTGTCGAAGGTATGGTCGAAGCGATTGGACGACCGTTTCCTGGAGAAACGCGCGGTTCATGCCTAGCTTGTTTCACCGGAAATTATCCGACTGAAATTTTTGAATACGAACGAGAAAAAACAAAATGTTAATCAAGTCGGCAATGATGATTGATTTTCGGAGGAGGATTTCAAATGGCTAATGCATATAAACAGGCTGGTGTGGATATTGAGGCTGGTTATGAAGCGGTAAATCGAATGAAGAAACATGTAAAGCGCACATTTCGTCCAGAAGTAATGAATGGTCTGGGCGGTTTCGGCGGCATGTTTGATTTATCTTCCTTGAACCTTAAAGAACCTGTGCTCATTTCTGGTACGGATGGAGTGGGTACAAAACTTTTGTTGGCGTTCATGATGGATAAACACGATACAATTGGAGTAGATTGTGTAGCTATGTGCGTCAATGATGTTGTCGTTCAAGGTGCTGCACCTTTATACTTTTTAGATTATATTGCCTGCGGTAAAGCAGATCCTGAACGAATTGAAATGATCGTCAAAGGAATTGCAGATGGCTGTGAGCAGGCGGGCTGTGCTTTAATCGGCGGAGAAACGGCTGAAATGCCGGGCATGTATGAGACGGAAGAATACGATGTGGCAGGTTTTACTGTAGGTGCCGTTGAAAAATCACGTCTGATTACTGGTGAAGCGATCTCGGCTGGTGATGTCGTTATTGGACTCGCTTCAAGCGGCATACACAGTAATGGGTATTCCCTTGTTCGTAAGATCCTTCTTGAAGACTCAGGTATGGGGCTTCATGACTTCGTACCGGAACTGGATTGCAAGTTGGGAGAGGAATTATTAAAACCGACGAAAATCTATGTGAAGTCCGTTTTATCGACGTTGGAAAAATTTGAGGTTAATGGTCTTGCCCATATCACCGGTGGAGGATTCATCGAGAATATTCCGCGTATCCTTCCTGAAGGATGCGGTGTTGAAATCGAGCTTGGAAGCTGGGAAATTCCAACTATATTTTCATTCCTTGAAGAAAAAGGAAACCTTGTAAAAGAGGAAATGTTCAATATCTTCAATATGGGTATTGGGATGACGGCTGTCGTCAAAAAAGAAGTGGCATCGGATGTGCTAGCCCACCTAAAGTCTTGCGGTGAAGAAGCCTCAATTATTGGAACGATCGTGGATGGAAATGGAGTGTCGTTCAAATAATGAAACGCCTTGCTGTCTTTGCATCAGGTAACGGTAGTAATTTTCAATCAATTGCTGAAGCAATAAAAAGTGGAAAGTTGGAGGCGGAAATCTGTCTTGTCGTTTGCGATCGTGAAGACGCATATGTGCTTGAGAGAGCAAAGCTTGAGAATATTGACTCTTTCTCCTTTTCAGCAAAGAATTACTCCAACAAGACTGAATATGAATCGGAAATCCTGGAAAAACTTCGCCAGTATGAGATAGAGTTCATCATTCTTGCTGGTTATATGCGTTTGATCGGTCCGACATTATTACAAAAGTATTCACAGAGGATTGTGAACATCCACCCTTCACTTCTGCCAAGTTTTCCAGGCAAGGATGCAATTGGCCAGGCTTTTGATGCCGGAGTGAAGGAAACGGGGGTAACCGTTCATTATGTTGATGATGGAATGGACACAGGACCGGTCATTGCCCAAAAAACAGTGCCAATTCTTGAAGGGGATACGAAAGACATCCTTCAGAAAAGGATTCAGGAAATGGAGCATGACTTGTATCCATCAGTTTTGCAGGAGCTATGCCACAAGAAACTTACTTAATGGAGGGACCAACATAACATGAAGAAACGCGCATTAATTAGTGTATCGGATAAAACAGGTATCGTAGAATTTGCTCAAGGTTTAATTGAAGCAGGTTTTGAAATCATTTCTACAGGCGGTACCAAAAAAACGCTTCAGGAAAATGGTATTGAGGTTATTGGAATCAGTGACGTCACCGGTTTCCCGGAAATTTTGGATGGACGTGTTAAAACGCTTCACCCGAATGTCCATGGAGCAGTGTTGGCAAAACATGATGACAAAGGTCACGCAGCACAGCTTGCTGAGCATAACATTGAACCCATTCAACTTGTCTGTGTAAACCTATATCCATTCCAAGCGACTATTTCCAAACCGGAAGTCACTGTGGAAGATGCTATTGAAAACATCGATATCGGTGGACCGACAATGCTTCGTTCTTCTGCTAAAAACCACGAATATGTGACTGTTATCGTTGATTCCAATGATTATCCTACCGTATTGGCTGAGCTGAAACAAAACGGCGGGGTAGCAAAAACCACGAATCGCCGCCTGGCTGCAAAAGTTTTCCGTCATACGGCAGCATATGATGCAGTTATTTCAGAGTATATGACAGAGCTTGCCGATGAAGAAAATCCTGAATCATTGACTGTTACCTATGAATTGAAACAGTCGCTTCGTTATGGGGAAAATCCACATCAAAAAGCCGCATTCTATAAAAAACCGCTTGGTTCCGTTTTCTCAATTGCAGAAGCGAAGCAATTACATGGAAAAGAACTATCATACAACAACATCAATGATGCTGATGCAGCACTTCAAATCGTTAAAGAATTCAATGAGCCTGCTGCAGTTGCAGTCAAACATATGAATCCTTGCGGCGTCGGTGTCGGTGCGACCATTTTGGAAGCATATGAAAAAGCTTATGAGGCAGATGCCACCTCCATTTTCGGTGGGATCATCGCTTTGAACCGTGAAGTCGATAAAGCGACTGCGGAAAAGCTTCATGAAATTTTCCTTGAAATCATCATTGCCCCTGGGTTTACACAAGAGGCAGTGGAAGTATTGACAAGCAAGAAAAACCTACGTTTATTAACGATCGATTTTGACGCGGTTAAAAAGCCTGAACGTAAATTGACATCCATTGAAGGCGGATTACTTATTCAAGATCGGGACGCACATAGCTTAAAGGATGCAGAGGTAAAAGTGGCAACGAAACGTGAGCCTACACCTGAAGAGTGGAAAGCCATGGAACTTGGCTGGAAAATCGTGAAACATGTCAAGTCGAATGCAATAGTGGTTTGTAACGATCAAATGACATTAGGTGTTGGCGCAGGTCAAATGAACCGTGTGGGAGCTGCAAAAATTGCTCTGGAACAAGCTGGGGAAAGAGCGACAGGAAGTGCATTGGCATCAGATGCATTCTTCCCAATGGATGATACTGTAGAAGCGGCAGCAAAAGCGGGCGTCACGGCAATCATTCAGCCTGGTGGATCAGTTAAAGATGAGGATTCGATCAAGAAAGCTGATGAATATGGGATTACAATGGTGTTTACAGGAATTCGTCACTTTAAACATTAATCAAAAACGAGGTGCGATAATGAATGTACTAGTAATTGGCCGGGGCGGCAGGGAGCATGCCATAGCCCGCAAACTATTTGAAAGTAAACGGGTTGGGACTGTTTTTGCAGCACCGGGAAATCCAGGGATGACCGATGTAGCGACTCTTGTTCCAATTGATGAAAACAATCACGGGGAATTGGTTGACTTTGCCAAAAATAATGCAGTTGCATTAACGGTGATCGGGCCCGAAACACCATTGTTGAATGGACTTGCCGATGATTTTGCGGAGGCAGGATTACAGGTATTTGGCCCTAATGGCCGTGCTGCTGTCATCGAGGGAAGTAAATCCTTTGCTAAAGATTTAATGAAGAACTATAGCATTCCGACAGCGGAATATGAAACATTCTCTGATTATGATTCAGCAAAGGCGTATATCGAAAAAATGGGTGCACCCATCGTCATAAAAGCGGATGGTTTGGCTGCTGGAAAAGGTGTCGTAGTTGCTATGACGCTGGAAGAGGCGTTAGATGCCATCCATGATATGCTTGTCGGGGCAAAGTTCGGGGAAGCATCTGCCAAAGTCGTTATTGAGGAATTCCTTGATGGCGAAGAATTTTCATTGATGGCATTCGTTAATGGGGAAAAAGTGTATCCGATGGTCATTGCTCAGGATCATAAGCGGGTTTTCGATGGAGATCAGGGTCCGAACACAGGTGGAATGGGTGCATACTCACCGGTGCCGCAAATTTCCGATGAAATGATCCAGACTGCAGTCGAAACGATTCTTAAGCCCACTGTAAATGCGATGATTTCTGAGAATCGGAGTTTTACAGGAATATTATATGCCGGGTTGATCGCTACTGAAAAAGGCACAAAAGTCATTGAGTTCAATGCCCGTTTTGGCGATCCGGAAACGCAAGTCGTTTTACCGCGCCTAAAAACAGACTTCGTGGATACGCTTGAAGCGGTTCTTTCTGGAGAGGATTTACAACTTGAATGGCATGAAGAAGCCGTGCTTGGAGTGGTCGTCGCAGCTGATGGATATCCAGGGGAATATAAAAAGGGATCTATCATTAAAGGCTTGGAAAAGATTGATCCGAAAGCCCATGTTTATCATGCTGGAACGGCTCTCAATAATGAAGGGAACTTCATCTCGAATGGCGGACGTGTACTTCTGGTTGCTGCAAAAGGGAAAGATTTGGCCTCTGCGCAAGCTGAAGTATATAAAGAGTTAGGGCATATTGAGAAAGACGGTTTATTTTGGCGAACGGATATTGGCTACCGAGCAATAAAATACAATTTTTCATCATAATATAAAGAAGCTGACTCTAAGCGGAGTCAGCTTCTTCTTTAGAAAAAACTTAATATGAATCAGAATGATTGGATTCACTTTCATGTTTTGGCTCACTTTTCATCAAGTTCTGTCCGTTTTCCATCGCATCGACGACAGGACAATAGCGGAGTATGCCTTCGCCTATTTTCATGGCAGAAAGCATCACCACGATTATGTAAGATTGGTTTTTCCATGGTTTTTTCACCATTTTAGCCATGGCCCATGTTAAAAATGTAAAACCACAGGTAATTCGCATTAATGCATTTATTATACTGATATTTTGTTTAAACTTCATTTAAAGTCCATCCCTTCACAAAAATTTAACAATATTCTGGATAACATTACTGTTCTAATGGGGTAAGTATGTTACTATGAAATAAAATTGGATTGAAAATGGTTTTTTTCATACATCTGTTTCTAATAACTTATGGGGGAATGTTTTATGCTTGAACAGCGCTATAGATGGAAAAATAAACATCTAAGAGAACATATAGATGTGCTGGATGGCAATAGGGCACCACACATTCTGCTTAAAAATACGACTTATTTAAATCAGGCATTACGAAAATGGGTGAAGGCGAATATATGGATATATGATGATCGCATCATATATGTCGGCGATAAGCTTCCTGATAATATAGACCGCTGTGAAATGGTAGACTGTACAAACCAGTACTTGGTCCCGGGTTATATTGAGCCGCATTCACACCCTTCTCAATTATATAATCCCCTTTCTTTTTCACGTTATGCATCTCATTTTGGCACAACGACATTGATCAATGATAACTTGCCGTTTCTATTGCAGTTAGATAAAAAGAAAGCGTTTTCTCTTTTGAAAGAATTACGTAACATTCCTGTAACAATGTATTGGTGGAGCCGTTTTGACGGACAAACGGAATTGATCGATGAAGATATGGTCTTTTCCCATGGGGCCGTTAAATCATGGCTGGAGCATGATGCCGTATTACAGGGCGGGGAACTGACTGGATGGCCGAAGCTTCTCGATGGGGATGACATGATGCTGCACTGGATTCAGGAAGCCAAGCGAATGAGGAAGAAAATAGAAGGACACTTTCCAGGTGCTTCAGAGAAGACTTTAGCAAAAATGACCTTGTTCGGAGCCGATTGTGATCATGAGGCAATGACAGGTGATGAGGTAATGTCGCGCTTGCTGCAGGGCTATTATGTATCGTTAAGACATTCTTCGATCCGTCCGGATTTACCAAAGCTGATACGGGAAATCCATGAACTGGGCATCGATCATTATGACAAATTCTTTTATACGACAGATGGATCGCCGCCGTCCTTTTATGAAGGTGGTTTCATAGACTGCTTGATCAAAATAGCGATAGAGCATGGCGTTCCGGTCATCGATGCATACAATATGGCAACTATCAACATCGCACGTTATTATAATATCGAATACCTTCATGGCAATATTGCCACTGGAAGGGTAGCGAACATCAACTTCCTGACCGATGTAAAGGAACCCGCACCGGTTTCGGTAATGGCAAAAGGGAAATGGGTTAAAAGGGATGGTGAAATCATTCCGGATAAACAGGAAATCGAATGGAGTGATTTCGATTTTAAACCGCTCGATCTTGATTGGGATCTTAGTTTAAAGGAAGATTTTGAATTTTCCATGCCGTTTGGAATTGAATTGGTCAATAATGTAATTACAAAACCGTACTCGCTTGCCAATGATGTTGGCCATGAAGAACTGAACTTTGAGGATGATGAATGCTTTTTCATGCTTATCGATCGGGAAGGGAAATGGCGCATCAATACGATATTAAAAGGGTTTGCGGACAAATTATGCGGCTTCGCCGGCTCTTACACAAATACAGGTGACATCATACTGATCGGTAAAAGGAAAAAGGATATGCATTTGGCATTTAACCGGCTGAAGGAAATCGGCGGTGGAATCATTTTAACGGAACAAGGCAAGGTGATTCATGAACTTCCTCTGAAATTAAAGGGGGTCATGTCCACCAAGGAGGTTCCAGAACTGATAGAAGAAGAAAATGAATTGAAACATTTACTGCGTGAGAGAGGTTATCGCTTCGCCGATCCTGTTTACACCCTTTCGTTCTTTTCGACAACCCATCTCCCATATATAAGGCTAACCCAGCGAGGAGTATATGATGTAATGAATAAAACTATACTCTTTCCTACTATAATGCGTTAAAATATAAGAGAAGAAATGGCTAATAAATCAGAGGAGTGGAAAGATGAACCTAAAGAGAGTTCTTTTCATCGTTATTGCTATTTTACTGCTGGCAGGATGTTCTACGAAAGAAGATTCTGCATCGGATGACAATAAGCCGAAAGACCAAGCTGTCATCAAAAATACAGATGTGAAAAATGAACCTTCCAATGAGTTTCCACTAACAGGTATAGCCACCGATGAAGACAGTGAGCGCAGGGCTGCAGCAGTGATGATTAATAACCATCCGGAAGCACGCCCACAATCGGGCCTCTCAGAAGCGGATATCGTCTTTGAAATGCTCGCAGAAGGTGATATAACCAGATTTTTAGCCATCTTCCAAAGTGAAATGCCAAGCCAAATCGGTCCGATCCGGAGTGCAAGGGACTATTATATCGAATTGGCAAAAGGCCTTGATTGCATCTATGTCTGTCATGGAAACAGCCCCGAGGCAAAAACCATGCTGGACAAAGGGTATATTGATAACTTGAACGGATTATATTATGATGGTACTTTGTTTCAACGTTCGGCAGATCGAAAAGCACCGCATAATTCCTACACTTCCTTTGAGGATATCCAAAAAGGCGCGAAGGAAAAGGGATATGAGTTGAATGGTGCACCGGAGCATTATGCTTTCCTTACAAAGGAAGAGGCAGCTGGACTTCAAGGGGAACCGGCATTGAAAACCGAGGTTTCCTACGGATCAGACGAGTATGATGTACAGTATGAATACGAAGCCACGGAAGAGAAATATAAACGTTATTCGAACGGAGAGCAAACAGTCGAGCATAAATCGAATAAACCTATTTTACTGGATAATATATTGATCATTGAGGCTGCTCATCAAGTGATCGACGATAAAGGGCGTCGTAAAATCGACTTGAAAAGTGGCGGAAATGGTTATTTACTTCAAAAAGGAAAAGCGAATGAAGTAGAATGGGTTAATAAGGATGGTCGGATTATACCAGTGAAAAACGATAAAGAAGTAGGTTTGATTCCAGGGAAAACTTGGATCAATATTATTCCGGATGAACCTGGTTTAGTTGGAGACGTCTCATTTTGATACCCATGAAATTGAGGGGGAGTAACATGCAAATTGATAAGTTAAGAGGAAAAGAAACGGATCAGCTGTTTAAGTCGATCCTTTCCTTGCGTGATTTGGACGAATGCTATCGATTTTTTGATGATTTATGCACAGTTAATGAAATTTCATCACTGGCACAGCGTCTTGAAGTAGCCCGCATGCTTGAAGAAGGTAAAACCTATCATAAAATCGAAACGGAAACGGGTGCAAGCACGGCTACGATTTCCAGGGTCAAACGCTGCTTGAATTACGGAAATGATGCTTATTCCATGGCACTTAACCGTATTAAGGATAACGTTGAGGAAACAACTGAATCCTAATTCTTTCGATCAAAATAAAAAGCCGGGGAATTCATTTCCCGGCTTTTTATTTTGAGTTCAGGGCTCTCTTTGCCGGCTGTCTTTCAACCGTATCCGTGTTATATTGGATTTTAGATTCAGAGGTTCCATTTGGTAATAACATTTTATCGATACTTCTCTTTTTTAATGAAAAATCTTAATGCTATAATGGTGTAATGGGAAGTGTGAATGGAGGATTATAATGTACGATTTTCGCGAGTGGAAACATGTTTTCAAACTCGATCCAAATAAAGAAATAAGTGATGAGGCCCTAGAGAAAGTCTGTGAATCCGGTACTGATGCAATCATGGTCGGGGGAACGGATGGAATCACGCTAGAGAATGTGCTTCATTTAATGGCACGTGTCAGACGATATACCGTCCCATGTGTGATGGAAATTTCTTCTGTTGAAACCGTGACGCCAGGGTTTGATTTATATTTCATTCCGAGTGTCCTGAATAGCACCAACCCGGATTGGATGATGAAACTGCATCAGCAAGCAGTCAAGGAATATGGATACCTTTTGAATTGGGATGAAATTTTCGTTGAAGGGTACTGTATCCTGAATCCTGAGTGCAAGGCGGCCCAGTTGACGAAAGCCAATACCGATTTGGATATGGATGATGTGGGTGCATACGCGATGATGGCAGAAAAGATGTTCAACCTGCCGATTTTTTATTTGGAATACAGCGGTGATTATGGCGATGTCCAGATGGTGGAAGCTGCCAAAGAGAGTTTGGAGGATACCGTACTATTCTATGGCGGTGGGATAAAATCAGTTGAACAGGCCAAAGAGATGTCCAAGATTGCGGATGTCATCGTTGTCGGCAATGTGATTTATGAAGATTTGAAAGTGGCACTTGCAACAGTTTCGGCAGTTAAATGAAAACATGTAATAAATATAGTATACTAAAACAGAAACGAATGTTCGTATAGGTGGTGTGATAATGCAATATTTAGCGGAAAAATTACTAATAGGTTTGAATGAACAGCAACAAAAAGCAGTGAAAGCAACTGATGGCCCACTTTTAATCATGGCTGGGGCAGGAAGTGGAAAGACGCGTGTGCTGACTCACCGAATAGCTTACTTGATGGTCGAGAAGGAAATAGCGCCTTGGAACATCCTTGCAATCACGTTCACCAACAAAGCGGCACGTGAGATGAAGGAGCGGATCCGGGCCATACTTGGCGGTGCGTCCGAAGATATCTGGATTTCGACTTTCCACTCGATGTGTGTCCGTATTTTACGAAGAGATATCGACCGTATCGGATTTAATAGAAACTTCTCGATATTGGATACGACGGATCAGCAATCGGTCATAAAACAAATCATGAAAGACCGTAATATGGATACAAAAAAATATGATTATCGTGCCATTTTGGGTAGCATCAGTTCAGCGAAAAATGAATTGGTCGGGCCGGAAGAGTACCTGAAGACGGCGTCTGATTACTTCACTAAAGTAACTGCCGATGTATATACGGAATACCAAAAACGGCTGCGTAAAAATTCAGCGCTCGATTTCGATGATTTGATCATGATGACGATTCAATTGTTCCAGCTCGTACCTGAGGTGCTTGAATATTATCAACGTAAATTTCAATACATTCATGTTGATGAGTATCAAGATACGAACAGGGCTCAATACATGCTTGTTAAACTGCTGGCTTCACGCTTCCGTAATCTCTGTGTTGTCGGGGATTCCGATCAATCGATCTATCGCTGGCGCGGTGCGGATATCGCGAATATCCTTTCATTTGAAAAGGATTATCCGAATGCCAACATGATTTTCCTTGAACAGAATTACCGCTCGACGAAAAAGATTCTTGCAGCGGCGAATAAGGTCATCGATAACAATCAAAACCGGAAGCCGAAAAATCTTTGGACAGAGAATGCAGATGGCAATAAGATATTCTATTACCGTGCAGACAATGAACAAGGGGAAGCGCAATTCGTAGCCGGAAAGATAAATGAGTTAGTCCAGGATGGCAGCCGGAAATATTCAGATATAGCAATACTTTACAGAACAAATGCACAATCACGTGTCATGGAGGAAGTTCTGCTTAAATCCAATATAAATTATGCAATAGTCGGGGGCACCAAGTTCTATGACCGTAAAGAGATTAAGGATTTACTTGCCTATCTTCGCCTTATTGCGAATCCTGATGATGACATCAGTCTTCGCCGTGTAATCAATGTACCAAAACGGGGAATTGGTGCAACTTCAATGGACAAAGTGGCAGATTATGCAGATCAATATGATGTTTCCATTTATAAAGCACTGGAATCTGTGGAAATGGTAGGGATAAGCGGGAAGGCTACCAAAGCGGCAAGGGAATTCCATACGCTGATCACTAACTATACAAATCAGCAGGAATACTTATCCGTAACGGAACTTGTGGAGGAAGTCATTAAGAAAACCGGTTACCGTGAGATGCTGCAGGCAGAAAAAACGATTGAATCACAAAGCCGCCTTGAAAATATAGATGAGTTTTTATCTGTTACGAAAGCATTCGAAGATAACAGCGAAGACAAATCATTGGTGGGCTTTTTGACTGACCTTGCGTTGGTTGCAGATATAGACCAACTTGACGAGAATACTGAAGAAGCTACAAATACGGTAACGTTGATGACGCTGCATTCAGCGAAGGGACTTGAATATCCGGTGGTCTTTCTATTGGGCCTTGAAGAAGGGGTATTCCCTCACAGCCGATCGCTTATGGATGAAGAGGAGATGGAAGAAGAACGCCGTCTGGCTTATGTGGGAATTACAAGGGCTGAAAATGAACTATTCATAAGCAATGCCCAAATGCGGACATTGTATGGACGGACGAGCATGAATCCCGTTTCCCGTTTCATTAGTGAAATACCAGAGGAACTTCTTGAAGATCTAAAACCGAAACCGGCTCCTAGAGCTAGGCAAACACCTTTCAGTTCTTCGAGAACCGGATCTCCTTCAACTGCTTCAACAAGAAAAGTGCCTGCCTTCGGAAGAGCTGTTTCTGCGCCATCCGCAACGGGCGGCGAAGAGATCGGCTGGGCTGTCGGTGACCGTGCCTCCCATAAAAAATGGGGAATAGGAACCGTGGTGAGCGTAAAAGGGGAAGGCGAAGGGAAGGAATTGGATATAGCCTTTCCAAGTCCAATCGGAATCAAGCGGCTATTGGCGAAATTTGCACCAGTTGAAAAGGCTTAAGATTAATATGCTTCCACTGGTAAAGAATAGGGATATCTGACTTTAGACACCGCTCTTCTATAAGAAGTGCGGTGGAGTCTTCTTTAGAAAGGATTGAACGTATGGACTTACAAGCTGCAGAGAAGAAAATTCTAGAGCTGCAAACGTTGTTGAACCAATACAGCTATGAATATTATGTCATGGACCAGCCATCAGTACCTGATGCTGAATATGATCGTCTGCTCCGTGAACTTATTGAGTATGAGGAGAAATTTCCGGAACTGCAAACGGCGGACTCACCGACACAACGGGTCGGTGGCGCCATTTTGGATATGTTTGAAAAAGTGGAGCATACCACACCAATGCTTAGTTTAGGCAATGCCTTCAATGAAAGTGACTTACGGGATTTTGACAGAAAGGTCAGACAATCTGTAGGTGACGATTTTTCCTATGTATGTGAATTGAAAATTGATGGACTTGCAGTCACTCTTCAATATGAAAATGGATATTTCGTAAGAGGGGCAACCCGTGGAGATGGAACGATCGGTGAAGATATTACAGCTAATTTAAAAACGATCAAATCGATTCCATTGAAGCTGCGGGAGCCGGTTGCCATAGAAGTGCGCGGTGAGGCCTTCATGCCAAAAAAATCATTCGAATCATTAAACAAGGCTAAGGAAGAACGCGGTGAGGAACCATTTGCAAACCCAAGAAATGCAGCTGCGGGCTCGTTAAGGCAGCTTGACCCAAAACTTGCTGCGAAACGTAACTTGGATATTTTCCTTTATGCGATTGCCGATTTGGGCGAAACAGGGGTCCGTTCCCACAGTGAGGGTCTGGATTTATTGGATCGACTCGGATTTAAGACGAATCGGGAAAGAAAAAGATGCTCGAATATAGAAGAAGTGCTGGCCTATATAGTAGAATGGACGGAACAACGTCCAAACTTAGCCTATGATATTGATGGAATTGTCGTAAAGGTGGATTCTCTTGAACAGCAGGATGAATTAGGATTTACTGCAAAAAGTCCGCGATGGGCGATTGCTTATAAATTCCCAGCTGAAGAAGTCATTACAACCCTAAGGGATATCGAGCTGAATGTTGGCCGTACGGGTGTATTGACTCCTACCGCAGTTTTGGATCCCGTTCGGGTAGCAGGTACCACTGTACAGCGAGCTTCACTTCACAACGAAGACTTAATCCGTGAAAAGGACATCAGAATCGGAGATCAAGTGGTCGTGAAAAAAGCGGGCGATATCATTCCAGAGGTAGTCAATGTGCTGGCAGACCGCCGTACAGGGGAAGAAGTCGAGTTCCAGATGCCGACTGAGTGCCCGGAATGCAGCAGTGAACTTGTCCGGCTGGACGGGGAGGTTGCTTTACGCTGCATCAATCCGAAGTGTCCTGCACAAATACGGGAAGGTTTGATTCACTTTGTTTCCCGTACAGCAATGAATATAGACAGTCTTGGTGAAAAAGTGATTAGCTTGTTATTTAAAGAAGAACTCATACAAGATGTGGCTGATATTTATAAGCTTACATACGATCAACTGATTGCTTTGGAAAGGATGGGGGATAAATCCGTCAATAAACTTCTTCAAGCAATCGAAGATTCGAAGACCAACTCGTTGGAAAAATTACTATTCGGGCTGGGCATTCGCCATGTTGGTTCCAAAGCTGCCAAGACGCTTGCGAGGGAATTCGGGACGATGGAGGCCTTAAGCAAGGCGAGCTGTGAAGAACTAACGGCCATTAATGAAATAGGCGATAAGATGGCTGATTCCATCGTAGCTTATTTTGAATTGGAAGAAGTCCATGCATTATTGAATGAGCTGGATGCAGCCGGTGTGAATCTTACTTTCAAAGGGCAAAGAGCTGTTGCTATAGAAGATATCGACTCCATTTTTTCCGGTAAAACAGTCGTTTTAACGGGGAAACTGCATCAGTTAACACGTAACGAAGCAAAAGAGAAATTAGAGGCGCTAGGAGCTAATGTTGCTGGAAGTGTCAGCAAGAAAACCGATTTGGTCGTAGCTGGCGAAGATGCCGGTTCCAAACTGGCAAAAGCTGAAAGCCTAGGCGTCATGGTATGGGATGAAGAGAGACTGATTGAGGAACTAAATAAATAAGAGGTGTAGCTATGAGGAAACACTCTATTTTGGGGATGATTCTTATACTGCTTCTTGCTGGATGTGCGCCTAGTTTTGAGGATAAGCAAGAGGTAGTTCAAGACTCCAAAGACAAAAAAGAATCGGCAATTATTCCGAAGTATAAAATTTCGGAAGAATATTATCAAACAATCCTACCGTTTGAACCATCAAAAGCACGCGGTTTGGTCGTATCCAATCTAAATACCCGATATGACATTGAAGAATTCGAAAATGGTTTGATGCGGTTGGCGCAAACCCAATTCGACCCGGAAGATTACCTGTTTCAAGAGGGGCAAATGCTAGATAGTTCCACGATATCTTCCTGGCTGAACAGAAAATATACCGATAGTCAGTTGAAAGAAAAGAAGAAGAAAGCCTCAGAGAACCTTGGCTTGAATCCGGTTGATCCGGGTAAAGGTGACATTGATAAGCGGAATGAAGAAAATCCGATCTATCTTGCCCATATTTTAGAACATAATTACTTGGTAAAAACAAAAGATAATTCAGTGAGCCTTGGCGGAGTTGTAATAGGTCTTGCGTTGAATTCAGTGCATTACTATCAAAAGGAAGAATTCGGTGCCACCTATGAAAATAAAATCGATAGTAAAAAGCTAAAGCAAGAAGGGGAGAAAATTGCTGCAGAAGTCCTGAAAAGGCTGCGTAAAATGGACAAGCTGAAAAATGTTCCGATTACGATTGCCTTATTCGAGCAAAATGAAAAATCTTCAGTAGTCCCTGGGAATTTCATTTCCTATACGAATATCGATAAAAACTCTGACAATATTGGAAAATGGACGAACTTGGACGAAGAGTATTTCCTATTTCCTTCTGCAGGGGCTGAAAAAAAATACCGTGATGACGTCAATACATTCACGAACTTTAAAGAAGATGTCGAAGAATACTTCCCTAACTTTAACGGAGTCATCGGCAGGGCGTTCTATATGGATGATCAATTGCAAAGTCTGAACATCGATATCCCCATTCAATTTTATGGGAACTCCGAAGCGATCGGCTTTACCCAATATGTTGCTGGCCTTGTAATGGAACGTTTCCCGAACTATATTGCGGTACAGGTATCCATCACCTCTGTAAATGGACCTGAAGCACTCATAGTCCGTGAAGCGAATCAGGACGAACCAACTGTTCATATATATGAATGAAAAAAGATGAAGCTTAGCGGCTTCATCTTTTTTGTGTCCCGCTTTTAAATGGGAATGTATCCAAAATAACCTTTAAACAGGAAGTAAACCCTTCCATCTTAGGGAGCAACTGCTTTAAAAAGGGAACATTTGTCGAATTTTAAAGGACTTATTGTCATTTCCCCGGAAATTCCGGCAACTTTCCCATATTTCCCGGAAAATATCTCTTTTTCCTTATGAAATAATTGAATTTCGACATTGTATCTCTTGTTGCTTTACTGTGTAATAGTTTGATATGATTTAAACGATGATTATATGGAGAAAAGCGACGAAATTCAGTCGATTTGGATATTTTTTCGGAGGTGAAGAGAATGTCACGTATTTCTATGGAACAAGTTAAACACGTTGCCCATTTGGCTCGTTTGGCCATTACGGAAGAAGAAGCACAACAGTTTCAGCATCAGCTTGACCAAATGATTTCATTCGCGGAGCAGTTGAATGAGCTTGATACGGATCAAGTAAACCCGACTTCTCACGTTTTGGATATGAAGAATGTTATGCGCGAAGATGTCGCAAAACCGGGATTGCCAGTTGAAGAAGTAGTTAAAAATGCACCGGATAGCAAAGAAGGATATATCCGTGTACCATCAATAATTGAATAAGGAGGGACAATGATGTCGTTGTTCGAACAAAAGGTTTCTGAGCTTCATGAACGCTTACATAAGAAAGAGATAAGTGTCACTGATCTTGTTAACGAATCGTATAAGCGAATCGGACAAGTAGAGGACAAGGTGAAGGCATTTTTGACACTTGATGAAGAAAACGCCCGCAATCAAGCAAAACGATTGGATGATCAATTGGTAAAAGGCGAGAACGAAGGCGCTTTATTTGGTATGCCAATCGGAGTGAAGGATAATATTGTCACTAAAAATTTGCGTACGACTTGTGCGAGCAAAATTTTGGAGAACTTTGATCCAATCTATGATGCAACCGTTGTTCAAAAGCTACAGAAAGCAGAAACGGTTACGATCGGGAAATTGAATATGGATGAGTTTGCGATGGGTTCTTCCAATGAGAACTCCGCATTTCAGGCAACACGCAACCCTTGGAACACGGAATATGTGCCAGGCGGTTCTTCGGGCGGTTCAGCTGCATCTGTCGCTTCCGGTGAAGTCCTATTCTCTTTAGGTTCCGATACGGGTGGATCGATCCGCCAACCAGCTGCCTATTGTGGAGTTGTCGGCTTAAAACCTACATATGGACGGGTTTCCCGATTCGGACTAGTAGCATTTGCGTCTTCACTGGATCAAATTGGGCCAGTTACAAGAACGGTTGAAGATAACGCCTATTTGCTTGAAGCGATTTCAGGTGTAGATCCAATGGATTCGACCTCTGCCAATGTTGACGTGCCGAGTTTTGTGAATTCATTAACAGGCGATGTTAGAGGATTGAAAATAGCTGTGCCTAAGGAATATCTTGGTGAAGGCGTTGGTGAAGAAGCACGTAATTCCGTACTTGAAGCATTAAAAGTATTAGAGGGGCTTGGAGCTGAATGGGAAGAGGTATCCTTGCCGCATTCCAAATATGCTTTAGCTGCCTATTATCTGCTATCTTCATCGGAAGCTTCTGCTAACCTTTCACGTTTTGACGGTGTGCGTTACGGACACCGTACAGATAATGCAGAAACACTTATAGAAATGTATAAGCAAACCCGTGCAGAAGGATTCGGTGACGAAGTGAAACGCCGTATCATGCTTGGAACTTTCTCCTTAAGTTCAGGTTATTATGATGCTTATTATAAAAAGGCTCAAAAAGTACGTACGTTAATCAAAAAAGACTTTGAAGATGTTTTTGAAAAATACGATGTCATCGTTGGGCCGACTACACCTACGCCTGCATTTAAAATTGGTGAAAAAGTCGACGATCCATTAACGATGTATGCGAATGATATCTTGACGATTCCAGTCAATCTTGCTGGTGTACCGGGTATATCCGTGCCATGTGGATTCGCAGCGAATGGTCTTCCGCTTGGACTGCAAATGATTGGTAAGCATTTTGATGAAAGCACGATTTACCGCGCGGCTCACGCATTTGAGCAAGCAACAGATTTTCATAAACAAGTTCCTAAGCTGTAAGGGGTGAAAAAAATGGACTTTGAAACGGTGATTGGTCTAGAAGTACACGTAGAATTAAAAACGGATTCTAAAATTTTCTCAGCGAGCCCAAATCATTTTGGTGCCGCTCCAAATAGTAACACGACTGTAATCGACCTAGGCTACCCAGGTGTATTGCCTGTCGTCAATAAAAAGGCTGTTGATTTTGCAATGAAGGCTGCAATTGCCCTGAATTGCGAAGTGGCGGAGATTACGAAATTCGACCGGAAAAACTACTTTTACCCGGACAATCCTAAAGCATACCAAATTTCACAATTCGATCAGCCGATCGGTGAGCATGGTTGGATTGAGATTGAGGTGGGCGGCAAGAAAAAGAAAATTGGCATTACCCGCATTCATATGGAAGAGGATGCTGGAAAGCTGACACATAAAGGGAACTATTCACTTTGTGATTATAACCGCCAAGGTACGCCTCTAGTTGAAATCGTATCCGAACCGGATATCACTTCCCCAGAAGAAGCTTATGCATATCTGGAAAAATTGAAATCCATCATTCAATACACCGGCGTTTCCGATTGTAAAATGGAAGAAGGCTCACTTCGCTGTGATGCCAACATTTCCTTGAAACCTGTCGGCCAAAAAGAATTCGGTACGAAAACCGAATTGAAAAACTTGAACTCATTCAACTTCGTCCGCAAAGGGTTGGAGCATGAAGAAATCCGCCAAGCGGAAATCTTGAATGAAGGCGGCATAATCGAACAGGAAACACGCCGGTTCGACGAAGCTACAGGCAGAACGGTACTAATGCGAATTAAGGAAGGCTCCGATGATTACCGTTACTTCCCGGAACCGGACTTATTGACAATCCATATCGATGAAGAATGGAAAGCGCGTATCGCTGCCGAGATTCCGGAACTTCCGGATGCCCGGAAAAAACGCTATGTCGAAGAATTTGGCTTACCTGAATATGATGCAGCCGTTTTAACGGTAACGAAAGAAAGTGCTGATTTCTTTGAAGCGACAGTCGCTTCAGGAGCTGATGCAAAACTGGCATCTAACTGGATCATGGGTGAGGTTTCCGCCTTCTTGAATGCAGAAGGTAAAGAGCTGCATGAAGTCAAATTGACTGCTGAATCGTTGGCTGGAATGATCAAGCTGATTGAAGATGGCACGATTTCTTCTAAAATCGCTAAAAAAGTTTTCAAAGAATTGATTGAAAACGGCGGGGATGCTGAAACGATCGTCAAGGAGAAGGGACTAGTCCAAATTTCCGATGAAGGCGCATTGCGTACAGCCGTTGAAGAAGCATTGAATAATAACCCGCAATCAATTGAAGATTTTAAGGCCGGTAAACAAAAAGCAATCGGCTTCCTTGTCGGACAGATCATGAAAGCGACAAAAGGACAAGCCAATCCACAGCTTGTTAATAAAATTTTGGTGGAAGAAATCAATAAACGTTAATATTGACCGTATCACTTTTAAAGTGGTACGGTTTTCTCTTGATTAAGAAAAGATTTTACTGTAAAAAAACGAAAAAATTTTTGAGTTATCTGTAGGGGTAACTCCTTTTTGTGCGTCTATTACATGAATGATTAAAAGGAAAGGAGGAAGAGAAGTGACGGATGAGTTAGTTGAGAAGGTAAGGGCTGGGAATGATCATGCATTCCGAATGTTGATTGAAACATATAAACAGACGATTTATAGGACCGTCTATTCCGTCTTGCGGAATCAAAAGGATGCAGAAGATGTTACCCAGGAAGTCTTTATCAAAATCTACACTTCTCTTCCTCAATATAAGAACCAAGGTTTCAAAACCTGGATTACCCGAATTGCGGTAAATCATGCAATCGATTTAAAGAGAAAGAGGGAACGCCAAAAGGAAGAATTGCAGGAAGAACATTCATCGGAAGCTAATTTGGGCTTAACGGATGATGTCGAGGCGGTTTTCTTTCGGAATGAAAGGCGAAAGCAAGTATTACGGAAGCTGAATGACCTTCCAGAGGGATATCGGGATGTTGTATATAGCTATTACATAAAGGAAAAGACATTCAAGCAAATTGCAGAGGAACAGCATATTCAAGTGAAATCTGTCGAGGTAAAGCTATATCGGGCAAGAAATTGGATGAGAAAACATTGGAAAAAGGAGGATTTTTCGTGAATCATGTTCCTGAAGCAGAATGGGTTGCATATTTGGCAGATGAAATACCAGAGGCTCTAAAAATTGAATATGAAAATCATCTATACTCCTGTGACAAGTGTTTGTCCGCCTATATGGAAGCGATGGAAAAAGAAGAAACCAGTCTGGACATCGAAGGATTTGATATTGCAGGTCCGGTCATGGACTCGATTAGCCGATTGAAAGAAGGTTCTGGTGAAGAGGCTAAACAACACCGAAAAGAGAAATCACTTCGGACGATTACAAGACATTACCTGATCGCGGCCGGGTTTACCATTTTATTGATGGCAGGCGGAGTATTTCAATCATTGACGGAATACGTGGATTCTGTGGAATCAAGCAGCGGAAGGGAAACGCAGTCCTTAACCGATGGACTTATTGATAAAACATTTAATTGGATGGACACAATCGAAAAGAAGAATAAGGAGGGGTTTAGAAATGAATAAAAGTCCGGTATTAGCTTTTTTATTATCGTTTCTGCCAGGTTTCGGACATTTTTACCTAGGAAGGAAATATAAAGGGTTATTTTATTTTCTTGCAACGGCTGGATTGGGGCTTGGAGGTCTATTTCTTTCGTTGGTCAGTCAATCGGATGCGTTTCTGGCTTTTTCCGTTATTGGAATGGTGTTTTATTTCATCAGTATATTTGATTTGGTGGTCACCTCACTGAGGAATCCTAAAAATGAAGAGAATGTAGGGGCCGATCAGCCGGAGACGGAAAGATTTTATGTAATCATCCTGTCATTCGTTCCAGGATTAGGGCATTTTCAGCTGGGTCTCATGAATCGGGGACTCATTTTTCTCATCGGCTTTTTAGGCCTTGGCATCATGGTTGTATTCATCAGTGTGATGACACAATTGGAAGGTCTGTTGATATTCATGGCATTATTGCCTGTTATCTGGATTTACAGCTTTTTTGATTCTGTTCAACAGCTGAATAAAAAGCAAAGAGGTGAGGAGCTTATCGATCGGACCGTTTTGGAAGACTTCGAGGAGAGAAGGGAATCCGGGAAGAAGAGTAAATCGGTCGCGACTTTACTCGCCATTTTTCCTGGTGCAGGTCACTTATATTTGGGGCTGCAAAAACGTGGAATTCAATTGATGGCCGGCTTTTTATTCGCCATTTACATACTGGATTTACTCCGGTTAGGTTTCTTCTTTTTCCTTATTCCGATTATCTGGTTTTATAGTTTTTTTGATGGATTGCAAAAAGCCTCGAAAATGGAAGAGGGACCAGTAGAAGATACGCCCATCATTTCGGGTATGGTCAATCACCAAAAATGGCTAGGATTGGGGTTGGTCGGGATTGGAATCTATTTCTTGGCCAGTAATATAATCGTCCCGGCCATTGCCCCTCATTTGGATGAATGGATTGGAAACAACTTGGAGTATTGGTTTAGAGATTATTTTCAAAAAGGACTTGTATGCATCCTTCTCATAGGCGGGGGAATCAAACTGCTGTCGGGAAGTAAAAAAGGTGGAGTCGAGGAGGAGACTAAATGAGAACATGGAGAGTCGGAACGATTTCAATGGGGATCTCCCTGGTTGGTTTGGGTTTTGTTTTACTCGTTTCTCAAATTTCTGATATGAATTTGACGACGATTCTGCTATCGTGGTGGCCGTTGCTGTTCATTATCTTGGGTGCAGAGATTCTCTTTTATATTTATTTTTCCAGAAAAGAAAGTTCTTTTGTAAAGTATGATATTCTTAGCATTCTTTTCGTTGGATTGCTTGGAACGACGGGAATAGTTTTAATTCTGCTTACATCCAGCGGATTGTTGGATCAAGTTAGGGCTGCCGTTAATAGTGAAGAGAAAACGGTCAATTTGCCTGGTTTCAATCAAAAGGCAGGAAAGGGCATACAGAGAGTTGTCCTGGACACTGGTTCATACCCATTGACAATTGAAAGTGGTAAGGACGAAGAAGTTTCCGTTTTTGGAACATATGGTGAGCGGGTAATGGAAGATGATGATTCATTGTTGAACAAAGCGGAAGATTATTTACTTGTTGAAAGAAATGGTGATACTCTTTATATTAGCTTCAAGGATTTACCGAGTCAAAATGGACTTTTGGACAGTGGTACAAGGAATCTTAAGGCAACCCTTATAATCCCTGCTGAATTGGCAGTGGAAATTGACGGACAAAGTACCGATCTTGTCTTGAAGCCTAGAAAGCTCTTGAATGACTGGAGTGTGAAGGACAGCGGAAACCTAAGTGTAGTCCTTCAGGAAAATAGTGATATCAAGATAGATGCTAGAGGGGTCGAGGAACTTGAAGGCCCCGAGAGTGGCTGGAAGATGACTGAAGTGAAAAAAGGAACAAGTGATGAAGGCATTGTAAAAAAGAATGGGATATTCAATACTGGTGATGGGAAACATACTTTAATGGTTACCGATACATTTAACGTGAACGTTCAATATCCATGATTGAAATCATTTACTAGAATAAAATTGTAAAAAGCATTATAATTTTCCCTGATGCGATTTCTAGTAAAATGTAAAAGATATGGACCGAAATACGGTCCTCTTTTTTTCGAATATTGCTTTTCATGTAACGAAGGATTAAGATGTAAATTATGGAATCAATATGTATAAGGATGATGGGAAATGAAAAGAGCAAGGTTGATTTACAACCCGACTTCGGGCCGGGAAGCCATTAAGAAGAGCCTGCCAGGTGTGCTAGCAAAACTTGAAGAAGCTGGTTATGAAGCTTCTGCACATGCGACGACCGGTGCCGGGGATGCGACGAAAGCGGCTAAGATAGCGATTGAACGCGGCTATGATGTAGTTATTGCAGCAGGGGGCGACGGTACGATTTATGAGGTTGTTAATGGACTGGCCACTGCAGAGAAACGTCCGAAACTAGGAATCATTCCGACGGGAACGACCAATGATTTCGCCCGGGCGCTGCATTTACCGAAGTCGATCGAAGGAGCGGCCGAAATTATAGCCGGTGGGCATACGATGCCGGTCGATATCGGGAAAATGAACGATAAGTATTTCATCAATATTGCTGGAGGGGGCAGATTGACCGAATTGACCTACGACGTGCCAATCAAGCTGAAAACCATGCTTGGTCAGCTAGCCTACTATATTAAAGGAATTGAAATGCTTCCTTCAATTAAGCCGACGGAAGTTTCTATTGAATATGATGGAAAGCTTTTTGAAGGAGAGATCATGCTTTTCTTGGTGGCTAACACGAATTCGGTCGGCGGCTTCGAGAAACTGGCTCCTGACGCCTCTTTGAATGATGGAATGTTCACGTTGCTTATTTTGAAAAAGGCAAACCTCGCTGATATTGTCCGTGTCGCAACATTGGCAATGCGCGGTGAACATATACATGATAAAAACGTCATTTATGAAAAAGCCAATCGAATTAAAGTACATGCCAAAAAGGACATGATGCTTAACTTGGATGGGGAATTTGGCGGGATGGCCCCAGCTGAATTCGTAAATCAGTACCGCCATTTTGATGTATTCATCCCGCAAGGAATACTGCCGGATGATCCGGCAAATAAATAGGTTGAAGTGGCCACTGAATCTGGTGGCCTTTTCAGTTTAATGAAGCAAGGAGAATTACAAACATGTATATCAGGAAAGCGACACCGGACGATGCAAAAAAGGCAGCCGTATTGACCCGGTTAGCGATTAAGGAAATTGCAGAGGTTTTGACTGGTGAAACGGAAGAAGAAAAGATACTTTCCGTTCTTGCCGATTTGTTCAGGAAAAGTGGGAATCGGGTCAGCTATGAAAATACGCTTGTCAGTGAACATGATGGACAAGTATCTGGATTGATCATTGCTTACCATGGCAAGGATGCCGAAAGCTTGGATGAACCGATAGTGAAACAATTAAGGATGAAGATGAAAGACCCAAGCGTTACGCTCGATAAGGAAGCGGAAATGAGAGACTTTTATTTGGATACAGTATCCGTTGACCCGGATTTTCAAGGAAAAGGTATTGGCAGTGCACTGATTCAATATGTTGAGGGATATGCTAAACATAAGGGATATCCAAGGGTTTCTTTGGTTGTTGAAAAGGAAAATGAAGCGGCGAATCGTCTCTATGGCAGATTGGGGTATGTGGAAATTAAAACCATTCCGATTAGCGGTCATGAATTTCGCTATATGGTAAAGGAAATAGAAGAACCTCCTGTTTAACAGGGGGTCCTTTTTACTTATTTAATATATGGCACTGTATGCGATTACATTTGCTGTCCATTCATGGCGGCCCAATCAGCGTAAGCGCCGGTGCCATTACAGCCGGGACAGTCGTGTATATCGGAAAAATGATATTCCGTAGGTACGAAGGAGCTGTATCCACGTCCGTAACAATCTGGACAGAGGCCTTTTTCCTCCATACTTGCACGATGTTTTTCTAACCTTGTAGCATTCCAGGCCGATATAGAGTTAAATAAACCCATTTCCTCACCTCATCTGTTTTTCCTTATTTTTCTTTTTTTAGTGAACTTTTATTCATGGAACTATGAAAAATCCGTAATTCCTTCCACTATATTTTTATGAAAACCAAGGTAAATTGGTGAGTGGTTTTGTGACAAGGCCTCTATTGTGGTAAAATACAGGCTAGCATAAAAAAGAAAAGAGAAGATGATATGAAAAAAACAGCACCAGTTGCTAAAAATGATATTATAGAGGTTTTATTTGAAGATTTAACACATGAAGGGGCTGGCGTCGCTAAAGTCGATGGCTACCCGATCTTTGTTCAGAGCGCCCTTCCAGGTGAAAAAGCAAAAATTAAAGTGATGAAAGCTAATAAGGGTTATGGCTTCGGCCGCTTGATGGAGATTATCGAAAACAGTCCATACCGTGTTGAGGTCACGACCGAAGATTACCCTAAATACGGTGGTTGTCAGCTGCAGCATATGAGCTATGAAGGACAGTTGGAATTCAAGGAAAAGCAAGTGCGTGAAGTGATGACACGAATCGGGAAACTTGAGGATGCGAAGGTTCACCCGATCATCGGGATGGAGAACCCAACCCACTATCGCAATAAAGCGCAAGTACCTGTTGGTGAAAAGGATGGCAAGCTAATAGCTGGATTCTTCAAACCGCGGACACATGAAATTGTTGAAACGAAAGAAAGCATTATCCAAAATGAAGTGATCAATGAAGCCGTTCAAGTTGTTAAGGAGATTTTCAGTAAACTTGGTATTCCTGCTTATAATGAAGAGGCACATAAAGGTGTTTTACGGCACATCATGGCCCGTTATGGCAAGCAAACAGGCGAATTAATGATTGTTCTTGTTACAAGAACGAAAAGTATTCCTTTCATCGAAACCATCGTGAAGGAAATCGTTGAACGTCTTCCGCAAGTGAAATCCATTGTTCAAAACGTGAATTCCAAGAAAACGAATGTTATCTTGGGCGATAAAATGACTGTACTATGGGGCGACGAAGTGATTCATGATATGATCGGTGATGTGAAGTTTGCGATTTCAGCAAAATCCTTCTACCAAATCAATCCAGACCAAACTAAAGTCCTTTATGATAAAGCTCTTGAATATGCAGGGCTGACGGGTGAAGAAACGGTGATAGATGCTTATTGCGGCATTGGGACCATCTCTTTATTTTTAGCTAAAAAAGCGAAAAAAGTAATCGGTGTCGAAGTGGTCGAAGATGCGATAGAAGACGCACGCCGCAACGCTGAATTGAATGAAATCTCAAATGCAGAATTCATGGTCGGCGACGCAGGTAACGTTATTGCTGAATGGTATCAAAAGGGCAACACTGCGGATGTCATCGTTGTGGATCCGCCTCGCAAAGGTTGTGAAGAATCCCTTCTGAATACGATCATCGAGATGAAACCTAACAAAGTCGTATACGTATCATGCAACCCAGGCACTTTAGCGCGTGATCTTCATATATTGGAAGAAGGCGGATATAAAGCGGTTGATATCCAGCCTGTCGATATGTTCCCAATGACGACACATGTTGAAAATGTAGTGTTATTAGAGTTGAAATGAATGAGTGTGGCCCGGTCTAATTGACTGGGCCTACAGTTTTTTTATGGCTTGTACAATTTGGACGTTGATTTTTGTTAAAGGCACTCGCTTTCCGCGGGTCTCCCTAGACGCGCTTTTCCCTACAAACTGTGGTCCCGGTCTAAATGATTGGGACCTTTTTACCGTAATTAGTTTGAAGGGAATGGAGGGAGATTTTTTTTTTTCATGTTTATTCTTGACGCTTTGACTTGGACATATAGTAAGGAATATATGGATTGGAAGGCAAGGTGATTTTATTAATTTTCAAAAAGCGGTGGCTGTAATTGTTGGTAGCTTTTTGGTGGGCATTGGAATCAATGGTTTTTTAGTTCCCCATCATTTAATAGATGGCGGCGTTATTGGGATTGCACTTATCCTTCATTATTTCTTTGGTTTTCAAACGGGGCTATCCATGTTGATCCTTAGTATTCCTATATTTTTATATGCCTGGTACTATGAACGGCCTTTTTTCTATAGCAGCGTACACGGATTGCTTTTGACATCCCTTTTTATGGATTGGCTTAATCCATTGAAAAAGGTCTTTTCCATTTCGATACTAACAAGCTCTTTGATTGGCGGTGCCATCATAGGGATGGGCATAGGACTCATGCTTCGATATGAGACAAGCAGCGGGGGAACGGATATGTTAGCTAAAATCATCTCAAAATCTACTTCCATGGATATTGCTTTGGCGATTATCGTCATAGATACACTAATCATTTCAGCTGCAGCATTTACCTTAGGGATCGAAATTTTTCTTTTTTCATGTGTGACGATAGTCATCATTGGACTGATCACATCGCTTTTGAAAGTAAGGAATGATTAGTTCCTTAAGATATAGGCGACTTCATCTATTGCCCTTTGCAGCTTTTCGCTATTTTTGCTGAACATCTCTTTAGCTTCCTTTGATTCAGTTCCAAGGGCAAACAACTCTAAGTCCGCTTGGCATTTTTTTAAGGTCGCGAGTAAAAGAGGTTTTTCTTGAGGGGAAGGAACTTTAAGCTTATCATCATAAAGGTCCACAGTTAATTCTCCGTTAGAATTAGCTTGACCAAGAAACACATTTTCTAGGAGTACACCCAGCTTATCCAATTCAGTATGAAGCCAATTTCGGTTCAGACCAATCGTGGAAAGTGGTTCATCAAGTATGCTGCCGTCCATAATGATGGTTTGTGGCTCCTTTACTGCAGCTACAGACAAGTTAAGGTCCTTGGCTGTTATAGGTTGATTTTGCTTCTTTAACATTACGGAAAAATCCCCGTTGGCTTCCAATAAGGCAAACTCAACTTCAGAAATATCGAAGACATCCTTTTTCCGGAGCAATCCTAACAATTCATCGATGGTATATTTCTCTTTTTTTAAATTATCTTCCATGACTTTCCCATCTTTGATGAAAACCGATGCTTTTCCTTCCACAAGATCACGGAAAGTTTTACTTTTTAAGGATATTAAACCTGCAATGAAGGGTGCTATGGCAAAAACGAGAATGGACAGTACGCCATGTATAATATTGCCCTCCACTTTTGTAGCTAATTCTGCCCCAACATTACCAATGGTTATGCCCGTTACATATTCAAAAAAGGAGAGCTGGGACAATTGTTTTTTTCCTAACACTTTAGTGATCAAAAAAAGAACAATTAAAAAGAAAAATGAACGCAAAACAATTTCTATCCAACCCGGCATTACCAAACACCTCCTGCTTGATCATGGTCATTAAAAACCTTTATATTGCGGTTCTTCCCTTTCTAACTCGCCTACGCGCTTCTGTACATCCTTAATAACTTCATTCACCACCAGCATCGTTTCATGTAAGAGGCGTTTAGATTCATCGTCTTGAGTCCGGAGTGCTAAGCTGGATAAACCTGCTTCAACTCCTTTTAGGCTAGATACACATTGCTTTACATTGGAAGCTATCGTCATGCAGCATCCTCCTAATCTTTAGGTCTATGGGTCGGAACACTCCAGGCTGTTATCCCATGCACCGGTTACTTCAAACATGCGAGCGGCAACAACCGAACAATCCAGTCTTTTCCGCCTCCGCTAACGCTTCCGAAACCACCTCCGCAGAATGTTCATCCGGTATGAGCAGGCGTCTGTTTGTATACTTCAAATCTTATCTGTCCCGTTACACAAGTAAATCATGGTTGTGGTTACTCATATTCAATCGATACGGCATGGGCAATGCATGGAATCGTCTCACTTTGTTGAAAGGAAAGGGGAGATAATAGAGCACCTGTAGCCACGACGAGCAATCGTTTTATTTCTCCCTTTTTCATGCGATTCAATAAGTGACCATAAACGACGGTTGCGGAACACCCTGGGCCGCTTGCCCCGGACAGGACCGGTTGACCATCCCTGTATATCATTAAACCGCAATCTTTATATTGCTCCTCTTTAATCGGCGTACCATGTTTCTTAAATAATTCCAGAGAAACTCCATGTCCAATTTTCCCTAAATCCCCGGTCACTATCAGATCATAATAGGATGGGTCGAGGTTTCTTTCTCTTAAATGGGCTTCAATCGTATCCACGGCGGCCGGGGCCATGGCACCTCCCATATTGAAAGGGTCAGTGAGGCCCATGTCGATGACACGGCCTATCGTAGCTGAAGTGACCCTTGGTCCTTCCCCGGCGCTGCTTAATAAAGCCACGCCGGCTCCTGTAACGGTCCATTGGGCTGTTGGAGGTTTCTGCCCTCCGTATTCAGTTGGGTATCGGAATTGTTTTTCTACTGCGGCGTTATGACTTGATGCACCTGTCAATAAATACTCTGCTCCTTTGGTATTGACAAGATAAGCACCAAGCGCCAATCCCTCCATGGAGGTGGAGCAGGCGCCAAATAAGCCGAGATAAGGCGTTCCCAGTGTTCGGCAGGCAAAACTGGTAGGCGTTATTTGATTGATAAGGTCGCCTCCAAGGAAAAATTGAATCTGTTCCTTCTGAAGACCAGCCTTTTCGATTGCTTTTGTGCTCGCTTCTTCCAATAAGACTTTATGTGCCTTTTCATAGGTATCTTGATTTATCCATAAATCGGAATGGAGAAGATCAAAATCATCCGCAAGCATACCGTCTGCTTCAAATGGACCGCCGACAGTTCCTGTGGAGACGATGACAGGCTTTTGATCAAACACCCATGTGCGATGCCCCGTAAGCATTATAAACCACCCCAATGTATGAGTATTGTCAGTGCTAAGGTAAAACCAAGTATTAACATAAATGATTCGCCAATTTGAATATATTGGTGCCGTTCCCTAACAGATATAGCTGCATTACCGCCAATTCAATACACCATAAGTCCGGTAAGGACGGAAAAACGCTTGATATAGAAAAGAAATGAATGGATACAAAAAAGGGCTGGTTGCCTTAACCACCCTTTTTTATATGAATGATTATTGCTTATATTGAGGTTCCTCATTTTGAATCTCTTCAATGCGAGGAGTGATGCTGTCCACAATCGTTTGTGTTTGTTGGGCAGCTTGCTGGTACAGTTGTTTGGCTTGCTCATTATCTGTTGAAAGGGCGAAGGTTTCAAAGCTCGCTTGAGCACTTTTCAGCCCGGCTAATGTTGTTTTGACATCGTTTATTACTGTCATATATAGGACCTCCCTAGTTTATATCTTCTTGTTTAGAGTAAGAAAAAAATGATTATTTATACCTTCCAATATTTATCTGGATGAGTTAACTATCTCAGTCCATTAATCAAACGTTTGATTAATGAAGGACAACAGACAAAAGTGAGGTTAATATCATTCATTACGCAAAGTGGTTTTTATTTCTTAATTATTGACTGAATTCAGAATTATTAATATAATTAGAAAACATAACGTGACTACGTGAGGTGATATGACATTTATATTCATGATGATTTATATAGTAGAGTTGTTTTTGAAATTTCATCTGAAGAAGTTGTAAAAGGACTGCTATTCCATAAAAGCAACCAAGAGTCGGAAATTGAATCGATTAAAGGTAAAATTCATAAATATGAGCAAAAACGAAGAGCTGAGGAAGCTTGGTATCAATCCCTATCACCATTTAAACGTTTTTTTACAGGGCGTGCTCCAAGTCACCACCAGGCCGTTGAGCATTTGGTGAATGTTAAAGATAGATATAAACAAATCGAGAAAATAAAACAGAAGGTCGCTTTTTTAAATGAGATGATCGGTTTACTTGAAGCTGAACCGGAAAAACGGGAAATTAATTTACCATCAGACATCATTAAAGAAATAATGGCCTGGCAGAAAGCGGAGGGAACCCCAAGATGACTCTAGAAACGTTAAACGCTGGCTTGGATACGATTTGGGTGGTTCTGACAGCAGCCATGATTCTATTGATGGAGGGCGGGTTTGCTTTATTGGAGGCAGGGTTCGTCCGTACGAAGAATAATGTGAACATCATCATGAAGGTTTTTGCCGATATTACGATTGGAACGCTTTGCTATTTCGTCGTTGGTTTTGGCTTAATGTATGGAGCGGATGTATTTGGAATTATTGGAGCAAGCGGCTTTCTGCTGAAAGGTGATTTGTCGCATATAGACCTTACGATTTCCATCGACGCATTTTGGTTATTTCAAGGGGCATTCGTCATCGCGGTCGTTTCCATCGTTTCGGGAGCCGTTGCAGAAAGGATCAATTTTCGGGCGTATCTTATTTTTGTAGTAATGATGACGGCATTCATCTATCCGATTGCCGGTCACTGGGTATGGGGTGGTGGCTGGTTAAGCGTGTTGGGCATGCAGGACTTCGCAGGGTCAGCAGTCATACATGCACTAGGCGGTTTTTCTGCACTTGCGGCCGCCATTGTAATCGGGCCCAGAGCAGGAAAATTCACTTCACGGGGGACTAGCTCCATTTCACTGCCGAGCAATCTCCCACTGGCATCTGTTGGGGCATTTCTTTTATGGTTTGGCTGGTTTGGGTTTAATGCTGGAAGCACCTTGCAAGCTACTGATGGACGCATTGGCCATATTGCAATTGTCACGATGCTCTCAGCTGCATCAGGGGGAGCGGCGACCTTGCTTTATACACTTTTTAGATATGGACGCTCGGATGCACCTTCCGTCATCAATGGATCACTTGCAGGTCTTGTCGGGATTACGGCTGGCTGTGCATTCGTTAGTGATCTTTCGGCATTGTTGATTGGAGCAGTTTCTGGAATGTTGATGTTAGCTGCGACCAATTGGCTGGAAACCCGAAAAATCGATGATCCGGTTGGCGCCTTTCCTGTTCATGCGGCATCAGGGATTTGGGGTACGATAGCGGTAGGGCTTTTCTCCACTGAAAACGGATTGTTCGCCGGTGGGGGATGGCATTTGCTCGGAGTTCAAACATTAGGATTAGTGGTGTTATGCATCTGGGGCTTTACATTGACATGGTTCGTTTTTAAAATTATAAATGTTTGGCTGCCTATCAGATCCACTGAAGAAGAAGAAGAACTCGGATTGGATATCAGTTATCATGGCATCATGGCCACACATACCTCGCCGGAGTTCATCAAGGTCGAGGACTACTATAAGCAGGATGAAGAATTGACAAGGTAATGACTATAATACAAGATAGAATCAAGATAAGTAAGAGGTGAATTTAAATGGGTGCATGCAATCTTAATCATTCGCAGCAAGATGTCAGGCTGAAATTTGAAAGTCAAAAGACATTTTTACCAAGCGAAATAAGTCAAACATTAGATCGATATCTGGAAAAAGGGAATTCGCAGGAAACATTGAATGAACTTTTTCATCTATTGAAGAAGTATGACTTGTCTACCCAGGAGGAACAGGAATCAAGAAACGAAAAGTTGAAACGGATAATGTTGTTAACGGAAAAAAACGGAGGATGACTTCCGTTTTTTTTGTTTTTTCTTATTAAACGATTTAAGGGATTGGGCGCGGGAATCTGACTCCTATTTTCTTTTTATTCGGTCCAAAAGTAATTTTAACTGCTTTTTTAAAGAAGATAGCAGGAATAACATTTAAGGCAGCGAAAACATGACTGTAAACGAAAAGGTATTCTTTTAATAACGCGGACAAAGGTTTAGCGGATCTTTAAAGATTTAATCAATCGTTTGATTAAATTTTAATAACTGACTACCAGGCCTTCGATAAAAGCATGGAAAAATAAAAAAAGCGGGAGCCCATAATGAGCTCCTGCTATCTTTAAAAACCATCATCTGTCGCTGTGAAGGGGATGTTTAGGTTTCTTTCCACTGCCCGAAGTCTTTGATTCAGCCTGTTTAACCTATTCGTATGTCGCTGGTCTGCTTGACTTAGCCGGGAGATTTCCTGGTTAATGCGGTTCACTTCCCGGTTTATCCGCGTGATTTCTTGGTTTTGCCGATTGAGTTCCCTCGTTTGACGCTCGTTTTGACGTTCAAGTTCCCGGACTCTTCTTTCAAGTTGTTGAGGCTGCCTTTCAACATCGAATTGGTCAGGCACCTGGCTATATGGATTTTCTTGTACCTGCTGAAGGTTCCAATCTTGCTGCGGCATATAATCATAATCAAATCGTTCAGGCTGTTGAAAATATGGGTTAAAATTAGACTGAAAGTACTGGTGATTTCCATTTTGTTGTGGAACAGGATAAAATCCGTATGAATTCATGGTCAACACTCCTTTTTAAATCAGGATGGATACGTTATAACTTATGTTAGTTCCGGTGAAGTGACTAGGCGTTAGCCCATATTAGCGGGAAGAAGGGGTAATTTACAGAAAAAATTTCAATAAATTTGCAGAAACCATCCGGTTCCTATATCGTTTAGGGGAGGAGAAATTCTTTTATCCAACTTGAAACCAATTCCAAGGATAATCCGTATATAAAGAAAAGAGTGTAAGTCAGGAGTGTAATGATTATGAATCGATTTCTTGCTGATTTTGTTCCGATATTGATTGCATTTCCAATGGTTTTGCCGGTTTGGATAATTAGCTATTTTGTATTGAATCAACCGTTTGCCCTGTCCGTTGTCATATCTTTAGCAGGAGGGGTGCTTGCATACTGGCTAAGTTCCGTATATTTTTCATCCAGATACCTCAAAAAACATGAATTGACGAGAAAAGAATATCAATATATAAAGAAAAATTTAACTGAAGCAAAACCAAAGATTTGGCGGGTGCAAAAAGCACTAATCTCGGTCAGGCATATCTCCTCTTTCAAACAGAGGAAAGATATGATTAAAATGATCAGGAAAATATACAGTCTGACGAAAAAAGAACCGAAGCGATTTTACCAGGCGGAACAATTTTATTACTCGCATCTGGATTCCGCCATGGAGCTTGCGGAGAAGTATGTTTTTTTAGCACAGCAGCCAAAAAAGAATAGGGAACTCGAACTCTCCTTAACTGAGACTCGTAAAACATTAAAGGAACTCGCTAATACGATAGAAAAGGATTTATATAAAGTGATTGCGGATGATATCGATAACCTTAACTTCGAATTGGATGTTGCTAAGCAATCCATTAAAACGAGAAAAGAGTCACAAGTAATTGATGAAAGCAGGAGGTTAAAATGAATAACAATGATCCAAACCTGTTGAATAAAACGAACGATGCCAGTTTGATCGATGATCTTTTAGCCAATCCATTTGATGGGGTGCAGGAGGTGGAGAAAGCATCTTCACAGGAAGCGAAACCGGTTAAGCTGATTGATGTCATCCCTGAAGAGAACAGGGCAAAGGCTTATCAGCTTGCCGAACAAATCGACCCAACGAATCATCAGGCAATGATTTCCTATGGTACACCCGCCCAATCAAAGCTCCTGACCTTTTCTAATTCGATGCTTGAGCATGTCCAGAAAAAAGATGTGGGTGAAGTGGGCAACATTATCAGTGATTTAATGAAAAAGTTAAACGAGCTGAGCCCGGATGAGCTAAAACCGGATAAGCCATCATTCTTTGCGCGTATGTTCGGGAAGCTCTCGGGATCTGTACAGGAGGTACTATCCAAGTATCAAAAAACAGGGGCCCAAATTGATCGTATCAGTGTGAAACTCGATCGGAGCAAGAATATCCTGTTATCGGATATCGTAATTCTTGAAAAGCTATATGAGACGAATAAGGATTACTTTCAGGCATTGAATGTCTATATTGCAGCTGGGGAAATCAAACTAGAAGAAATTCATGGGAAAACGATTCCGGAGCTAAGGAAGTCCGCTGAATCAAGCAATGATCAAATGAAGTTTCAAGAGGTCAATGATATGCTGCAATTTGCTGAACGGTTGGATAAAAGGCTTCATGATTTGAAATTGAGTCGTGAAATCACGATTCAAAGCGCACCGCAAATCAGGCTGATCCAAAACACGAATCAGGCACTAGTCGAGAAAATCCAATCTTCGATCATGACCGCGATTCCCCTTTGGAAGAATCAGGTTGCGATTGCATTGACCCTAATCAGGCAAAGGCATGCTGTAGAAGCACAAAAACAGGTTTCCAAGACTACGAATGACTTGTTATTGAAGAACTCCGAGATGCTGAAAACGAATACCATTGAAACGGCTAAAGAAAATGAGCGCGGACTTGTCGATATCGAAACATTAAAGAAAACTCAAGCTAACTTGATTTCCACGCTTGAGGAAACAATGAGGATTCAAGAAGAAGGCAGGCATAAACGCCGGCAAGCCGAACAGGAATTGGCATCAATGGAAAATGAGCTGAAACAGAAACTATTAGAGATAAAGGGATAAGGGGAGATAAAATGGAAACTATCGAAGCTATAAAAACGAGACGAAGCATTGGAATCGTAAAGCAAGATCCGGTACCTAAGGAAATGATCGAGCAAATCATCGAAGCCGGAACGTATGCACCCAATCATCATCGAACGGAACCTTGGCGTTTTTTTGTATTGACTGGAGAAGGAAGAAATAAACTTGGCCAGGTATTCGAAGAAATCACAAGAATTGAAAATGCTGATGATACCCCTGAAAATTTAATCAGCAAGCTCGAACGGCAAAAAAAGAATCCATTAAGGGCTCCAGTCATCATCGCAGTGGGCATAGAGCCTAGTGATAAGAATAATGTCCTTGTGACAGAAGAATATGCGGCAGTGAACAGTGCCATCCAAAACATTCTTCTTGCAGCACATTCTCTAGGTCTGGGAGCAGTATGGAGAACGGGGAAAATAACGTATCATGAAAAGGTCCGTGAATTTTTCAATTTATCCTCTAAGGGAGAGGTATTGGCTTTCATATACTTGGGTTATCCTGACATGGAGCCGAAACCTGCCAAGAGAACATCGATTGATGAATTGACCACATGGATCGGATGAAAGATTGAGGGAGCTGCATCAGTTTATAGATACTGATGCAGCTTTTTTATTGCCTTCAATAAGGCTTCCTTAAATCTGCATTTAATGAAGGGGATTTGGCTTTGCCAAGCTTCGTTTCAAGTGACGATTGATGAATTAGGTTGTACAATACATAGGAAGAATAAATTTTGATGAATTAGGATGTGTCTATAGATGAGAACGATTGATCCATTTGAGATACTCGATGGAAAAGCGATAAAATATTTGGATGTATTTGGCGTTGAGGATGGCATTGCTTTAAAGAGTAAGTACGAAGATAAATCGTATTGGATATATGATTATTATTGCATGCATCAAACTTGTGATTGCCAGGAAGTATACCTTGAATTCGTTGAGGAGCTTAAAGGCAATAAACAGGCGGGACAGCATTTTGGAGTGAGGGTTTCTTTCGGGGATAATCAATTTGTCCTGGAGGATTATAATATTTCCAAGCAAAAGGCGATGGATATCGCGGAAGATACGCTGAAGTACAGTAAAGATGTAATGGAATTATTTAAACAGCGGTATCAGCAAATGAAGGAAAAAGGCACGCAAATTATCACGGAAAGTGCAAAGGCAGCTAAAATGCCGCATGTTCATGCAGAACCAGTCATTGGCAGAAATGAGCCTTGTCCATGCGGAAGCGGGAAAAAATACAAAAAATGCTGCGGTGCAGCTTAACATTTTGGAAGCTGACTCGATTCGGAGTCGCTTCTTTTTTAATTGGAAAAGCGCATGCTTGCAAAAAATCTGAATAATGAATAAAAAAATGTGGCATTTACCGAACGTTTGTTCTATAATTAGAGTACCAGATAATAATATAAAAAGAAATAAAAACTAGTTATTTAGACGGAATTTTCCGAAAACTTCTTTTTTATTTTCATAAATCTGGTATATATAAGAGAGAAGAGTTTTTTGATCTCATCTCTTTCAACGGTAGACGGCAACCAGACGGGATGAAAATCCCCACACTGATGGCAGTTTAACTTATTGAACGAAGGAAGGGGTAATCAAATGACAAGAGAAAAAAGATTAATACCTTACAAAGTTCTAGAAGTAATGGAAACGGTGAAAGAGAAGATTCCTGAGGGTGTCGAGCTTGTGAAAGCACCGGCGATTTGGGAAAAAAGCAATTATGGTGAGGGCGTGGTAGTTGCCGTCATCGATACAGGCATTGACAAGGGACATCCAGACCTCAAGGAAAGAATCATTGGCGGGAAGGATTTTACCAATACCGGGGATTATCAAGATGATAACGGACATGGGACACATGTTAGCGGTACGGTTGTAGCTGCCATTAATAATGCCGGTGTAGTGGGAGTGGCTCCGAAAGCAAGCATATTAGCGTTAAAGGCCCTAAATGGTCAAGGTCAAGGCGATATAGATTGGATTAATGGGGCTCTAGAGTATGCAATCAATTGGCGGGGACCTAATGAAGAAAAGGTTTCGGTTATTTCACTTTCACTTGGCGGACCTCCGGATGAGACTGAACACAAACTCATTCAAAAGGCCCTTCAGAACGATATCCTTGTAGTTTGTGCAGCCGGAAATAGCGGTGATGGGCGTCATGAAACGGATGAATTGGATTATCCAGGAGCATATCCCGAGGTAGTGGAAGTCGGAGCTGTGGATTTAAGCAGAAATTTAGCGGATTTTTCAAATACAAATGATGAAATTGACTTGGTGGCGCCAGGGGTTGATATTCTCTCTACGTATCCAGGCAATAAATATGCGAGGTTGAGCGGAACGTCAATGGCTACGCCCCATGTAAGCGGTGCAGCAGCTCTCTTGAAAGTGATTGCTGAAAAGGAATTTGAGCGCAATTTAACTGAAGCGGAATTATATGCACAGCTGGTGAAAAGTACGGAAGATCTGGGAATAAGCAAAAAAGCACAGGGAAATGGATTGCTTAACTTAACGATAACGGACCAAAGAGCTGAAAAATCGATTAAGATTACGATAGAATCAGAAAACCTTAAGTTACCGAGTAAATCGGTTGTCATGGAATATTAGAAAAGGAAAAGGTGCCTCAAGAAATTGGGGCACCCTTCCATAATGATTATTTTTTATTTTTCCTTAGAGCTGCTAAAAGCGCTACAATGGAAAGAATTAGTGATATGACAGCCAGGGTGATGATCAGCGTTTGGTTGCTATCATCTTCTGTTGTTGCTGACTCCTTTGAATTGTCAGTTGTCGTGGAATCATTAGTGTCAGCTTCATCTTTGTGACCATGGTCCGCTGGTTCTGCACTATCATTAGGCACAACCGTAATTTCCGTTACAGAATGCGGTAGGTCTGAGCCTTCTTCACCGCTCCATTCAACAATTTCACCATCTTCGTAATATTGAAATGCATCCCAGGCAACTTTCGTTTCTTCTTTAGGATTTTGTGCTACGAAAGAGAATTGCTGGAATTGTCCTGCTCCGATACCTTCATCAGTTGCTGCCCAAGTTACCGTTTTTACATGCCCATCTTTGTCACCTTCTGTAGTTACTTTCCATCCCGGTACAGGTTGATAGCTCTCAAAAGTAACCCCTTCAGGAACTTTTAAAGTCACCTTTGTAGTGGCAGCTTCTTTTTCGACGGGTACTTTAAGTGTATAAGTTTCCCACGCCTCAGGGGCAGATGAACTAGGCTTGACTGTAACGTGAGCATACGCTGAACCGGAAAAAATGAATAGTGCAGCAAATGTAAAAATAAGAAGCTTTGAAATGCTTTTCATTAGTATTAATTCCTCCTGTTATGAATTTCCTATGAAAATTATAAAATCAGCATTGATTGAATCCAGGCTTTCAGTTAATCCGTGAACATGGATACTCCACTTTCCTGGCATGGTTAATATAGACTTCGATGTAAATGTACCTGTGTTTTTCTCCTTCATCTGCAGCTTTATTTCACCATTTGGCGTATCCAATGACTGCATTGTGATTGTAAGCTGCTCTATCTCAGCAATTGGCTTGCCTTCATTGGAAAGGTTTACTTGAATCAGGTTATCCCCTACTTCATTGGGCGTCACCATTAATGTAACCTCATTATTTTCTTCAGTCAGTAACGTCTTTTCAATGGGCCCGGGAGAAGACATTGCAGTTTGGACATTTGTCAATAGAGCTGCAACGACAAGTATGACGATCCCTAAACCAAACTCCATTCCCACACTATAACCAAGTTTTTTCGTTTGCTTTTTCCCTCGGAGAAAATGAAAGCCTCCTAAAACGATCATGACTAACATGAGACCGATTTTCGCTAGTAACAATTGGCCATATGTTGTGTTAAACAATGAATGGATAGTCGGTACATGCTGTAAACTGCTATATATCCCACTGACAATCAGTATGATTACAAACAGAAATGACCATTTGGAAAACCTGGAAATGATCGACCAGTAAAACGTTCTCTTATCTTCTTGGACTGCCTGACGATTGGCTAGCCCAGGCAAAATTACCAATAAGGCCATAATGCCGCCGAGCCATAAAGCCATGGAAAATAAATGAAGGAAATCCATCAAAACGGCCAGGACCTGATTAGGAACGGCTGCTGTATGTCCAGTTAAAGCCTTACAAATCATCAAGCAGGCAATTATGATGAAAGAAAGGTAAGGTAGTGATTTATTCAGGGTGTTCTCGAGCATGAAATAAATCACTAAAAATAGAAGCAGCAATATTAGAATTTCAATGATCCAGACCGATCCAAAGTTTGTAGCATTCAATACTTCTTTTATATAACTAACTTTAAATGCATCAGTCCAACCTACGCCAGCATCAAGCGTAACTTTTAAAGGCAGATTGCAGAAGATGGAAAATGCTAAACCTGCATATGAACTCCAAAGGTATAGACGAGTTCTTCTGCTAGCTTCAAAAAGTCGAGAATCCTTCATTAACGATAATCTGAAAAAAAGGATTCCGGTTAGGGCAGCGAAGCATATGTATTGAAGACTTTGCAGGATTACATTGATGGAATTCGGAAAACTTGCATTCACTTCGGAATTTTCTTGGCCTGAAAGACCAGCTGAATCTCCGAATTGAAAGGGTATTGTTCCTTCGATGGGATGGCCATCACTCGAAACCACTCTCCATTTAATGTAGTAAATCCCTTCATCGATAGTGTCCTTCCACTTAGCTTCCAGTACTTTTTCACTTTGTTCCGAGATTGCACTGTCTTGGATTTGAATTTTGTCCCCATCTTGGCTGAATACCTCAAGCGAATGGAAAGCTGGCTGGATATTCTCACTGAATTGAATGCTGATTTTTTCAGGAAGAGCATCCATTGCTTCATTCGGGCTAGGATTAGAGCTTATTATTGTAGCATGACCAAAAGCCATTGCCGGGTTTAAAAGCAAAACGAACAGGCTGACTATCAGCCAAAAATATTTTTTCATCTTGGTGTGCCATCATCCTTTCATCAGATTATGTAAGTTTATTATAAAAGGAAAATGTGAAAAAACAGTGAAAATAAATTAGTTATCTAAAGGCAGTTTAAGAGGTTCGCTAGAAAGGTGATAACAATATGGTTAGATGACCTGCCTCCCTCCATCCATTATAACCATAGTATTGGTTGGGGATTCCGCTTTGCACCAAAGAATCAATAGGTATCCTCCGAAAATATCCATTAAGAAATAATTAAGGTTCCTTTGGTAACCTGGCCCTATCATGTTTGCAGGAATTATAGGAGGGATAGGCTTTGCTAAAGAAGGGGTTAAAAGAAAAAAGCGTGAAGGTGATCTTGGTTGGTTCTCTTGTAGGGATGGGAACATCCACTTATATGCCCGAGGCATGGGCTGCGGAAGGCGCGTCTGTCATTCAGGAAGAGGCACAAACGGTAAATAGTCTTTCAAAGCTAGAAATAGAAGGGATAGAACTGGATCAAAAATTTTCGGAAGATGTACACGATTATAGTTCGGCAGTGGGGAATGATGTGGAAAAGATCACATTGCTTGCAGCAAGTCCTAACGAGAATGCAGCCATATACGTGAATGGTGTAAAAATGACAGATGGTAAAGTGAAGGATTTAACTCTTCAAACTGGCATGAACACGTTTAAAATCACCGTCAGCGATGGGGAAAATGAAACGGTTGCGTATACTCTCAAGGTCGAAAAACTTGAAAGTGATGATAACCTTTTAACATCGATTGGATTATCAAAAGGCTCATTAACATTCGATTCTAAAGTGACAGCTTATAATGCTTCAGTTGAAAATGAAGTCCAGTCCGTTACGGTAACTCCAACATTGAGTGACAGTACCGCAATTGTAAAGGTGAATGGAAAGGATGCTACCAATGCCGGTGTAAAGGTCACACTTCCAGTCGGTAAGACAACGGTGAAGATTATCGTTACAGCAGAAAATGGAGATGAAAAAACCTATACGCTAACGATTACACGGGCTGCAGCCAAGGTAACCGAATCGAAAGGTGCTCCTAAAGAGAGTGAAGTTCAAAAGGAGCCATCCACAGAAACAAGTAATGCTCAACCTTCCTCGGATAAGGGGAATAAATCATCTTTAACATCAACAGAATCTTCGGATAATGGGAATAAATCACCTTTAACATCAGAGGAATCCTCCAATAATCTAAAACTAAGCAGTGGTGTCAGCCAAGTGCCGAAAGCACAGCAAATTGAAAGTAATTCAACACAAAAACTGAAAACGGATTCTATAGAGAAGGCAGCGTCAGCAGATTCTTTAGGCGAGGAAGGCAATAATGCACCAGTGTTAAACAATCTGACAATATCAACCGGAGTATGGAACAAAACTTTTGAATCTAATGAGCATACCTATCATATCGAGGTCGATAATGATATTTCTTCAGTCGAAATGGATGCAGCGACAAATGCCAGCGGAGCAACGATTGAATATGACGGTGAGAGCAGTAAACAAGTGAAGATCAATGATAAAGCGAAGACGGCCATATCCGTTACCGTTTCAAAGGTTGGGGAGCGCCGTACTTACGTCCTTGTTTTCGAAAAGGATATGGATGTGGAGATGGATGAGGAAGAAACCGTGGATGATGTCAAAACAAAAGAGGCGGAGGAAGTTGAGGCTGCACAAATGAGTACGGCTGGCAAGAATGTGAGCGATACATCGAAAGATACAGAAGGCCAGGTTAATGTGATACAGCCTGTCGAGCCTGTGTCATTCTTTGGGAATATAAAGGATTTCTTCACCTCCCTGTTTAAATAGAATCGTTCTGAATCCTGCAAAAAAGGACAAGGTTTAGGCTTGTCCTCGGATTCAAAATTTTATGGGCAAAATGATTTGGATCTCGGTTCCATAGTTTAGTTCGCTGTTAAAGCGGACCTTTCCCCGATGCGCTTCGATGATTCGGCAACTGACTGTCAGTCCTAATCCGGTTCCTTTTTCTTTAGAAGAATAGAAAGGTTCTCCGAGATGCTTTATCCGGTTTTTTTCAATTCCGCTTCCATTATCTTTGATGGTGATGGAAAGGTTATTATCCATGCGTTCGAAATCAATCCAAATGTGATCGGCGGATGCCTCCATTGAATTTTTGAGCATGTTTATGAAAACTTGTTTTAATTGGTTTCCCTCACATAAAAGAAGCGGTATTTCGTTTTTAACACATATTGATATTTGGGTGGGGTACGAGTCCGCCTCTGGTTTCAACAAGGTTTTGACATCATTCATCAGGTCGATGATTTGATGTTTGCTGAATGGAAGTTCCTGTGGTTTCGCCAGAACGAGTAACTCACTTACAATAAGATTGATTCGATCCAACTCACTTAACATGATTGTGTAGTATTGTTCATAGGGATGGTCGCTCTTTTTAAGCAGCTGGACGAAACCTTTTAAAGAAGTCAACGGGTTTCGTACCTCGTGGGCCACACTTGCGGCAAGTTCGCCGACTATCGATAATTTTTCGGTTCTTCTTAAGCGGGCTTCGGTTTCCCGGATTTGAGTGACCTCTTTAGCATAAGTAATGATTCCGACTAAATCCTCGCCAACCATCATCGGGACAAACGTACAAGAAAGTAAGATGGAATTCCCGTACTTCGTCAGGAATTCTATATCTTTACCTTTTTTGATTCCCTTATGGTTTTCCATGACATATTGGCAAGATGTACGGATCAATTCCGCATCTTCTGCTGAGAAGTTCAAATTAATGAATGAGGCTCCATGTATTTCTTCCTGTTGAAAGCCTGTTACCGTTTCAAATCTAGGATTCACCGTCGTGATTATTCCGTTTAAATCAAGCATCAGCATCGGATATGGGTTGTGTTCAAACAATGATTTATAGCGTTGTTCACTTTCGAATAATTGATTCTCCGCGACAACCCTTTCAGAAATATCCCTGCCAATGACGACTAAGCCTTTTCGTGAACCATCCTCATTGAACAGGGGAACTTTGATCGTATCAAAGGTCTTGTGATTGCCATCGGGAAGAGGGATGATTTCCTCACACCGTGTGATTTCCCCTTTTACCCACGTTTCTTCATCGGAAACTTCACAGTAGATCAACGACTCTTTATAAAATTCGGAGTATTCGGCGAGCTCACTGTCTCTTTTTCCCTTATAATCTACATGCTCCAATTGAAATAATTGCAGCCCGAAGGTATTGGATTCAAGCCATCGGCCATCACCATCCTTGAAGTTAACGAAATCAACCATCGAATTGATGAGTGTACGCCGACGTTGTTCCGCCTCTTTTAATCGTTTGAATTCTTCCCTTTTAGCTAAATAAAGATATAAGACCAAGCCTATTGATAAAAGGAAAACAAAGCCTTCCACTCTTTGCAGTTGAACGAAGACTTCCTTGTTTTGGATATTTGTAGTTAAAAAATAGTCGAATACGACTAATGTAAGAATCCCGGATAGGATATATATTGCTAAGATGGAGCGTTTGGACATGGAGATTCTCCCTGATTTTAGACATTTCAAAGGTAAAATTACATACACATTTTAACAAACTATCGAAAAAAAATATATGCAGAATCCTAAATAAAAAAACAGGGGCCAATGTGGTCACCTGTTTTTTCTGAAGAAGGTAAGTTTCTTTTTCTTTTTTGTACGCTTATAGATAATGAAAAATAGTAAGAAGAGGAGTGCGAGTGCAGCTAGCGTATATTGGTTCATTTCAACAGATAGCAGTCCATAGGGAATCAGCGATAGGAAGAAAAAGTATATAAGGTTGCCAAGCGCCGTTGCTAATAAAAAATCCTTGAACGTGACAGTGCTGACTCCAGCTGCCAAGTTAATTAAGCTTGTTGGGATAAGCGGGAAAATCCTTCCTGTAAAAACGTACATGAAGCCATGCTCCACAACGGTTTCCTGCCATTTTTCACCAATCTTCTTTAAGAGAAGCTCCTGAAACCAGTTTCTTGCTGCATAAAAAATGAATCCTGAGGCAACAACACTTGTAAACCAACTCCATAGATAGCCATATATGAATCCGAATATCGTGACATTGATAGTCAGGAGCAAAATTAAGGGGATGATTGTAAAAGAATTTTGTACAAACATCAATACGAATGTCACAATAAATGTAAGCAGAAGGTTTTCCTTCAATATACCAATAACAGAATCCAGGTCACTTTTCCAAACCAAAGTGAACAGCTCAGCATTAGAGTATATAAATATTGCGATTACAAGTAGACCTATTATGGTCAGGACTTTTTTCAAAGGGCCACCACCATTCTTACTAATAGTTTATCATTTTCGAGTTCATTGGTGAAAAAAAAGAGCTGCCGCATCATGCAGACAGCTCTTTTCCATTATAGTGGCCTAACGGCGCGAAGATTCCTTTTAAAGCCACTTTTCAAACTGAATTCTTTTGTTCATTCCATAAATGATTGGCGCTCCGATCAGGAGGACGACGAACTCACCGACAGCTGTAGTCATCCAGCTTAGCCAGAATGGCAAGCCAAAGGCAAGGTTCAGTTCAATTGCAATTAAAAACATTGTGAACGTGAAAAAGATAATCGTGGCGATCATCCGTCCTTTAATGCCTTTTATGAAACGAGAAATATAAATGACAAGCAATAAGGCGAGCAGGGATTGCCCCACCCCAAAAATCAAATCATATGGCACCATCGGCGAAAAGAGCAGATTCGATATGAAGACCCCGCCAACGATACCGTAGATATACTTTTTATTGAATACAATCAGATGATTCAACATTTCCGGTACACGGAATTGGAACATCTCAAAAGCTATTGGTTTAAACACCAATGAGACCGCCACATACAAGGCAGCCAATAACCCGTTTATCACGAGTGTACGAACATTCATTTTACTCTCTCCCTAGTTTTTTATCGTGGGATGGTTACGAACCACGTGTAGGCGTTTACCCGATTATTAATAGTATCCCATGTACGCTTGTTTCGTCAATTTGTAAAGAATGGTTTTAATTTATTAGTTTACCCAGTAGAAGTAGCACAATAGGATTTTGATTTATTGCAATGAAGGATGATATTATTTCAATATGTACGTAAAAGGAGTGAATATAAAATGTCGATCGAGAGTGTCAAAAGCCATTTTAAACAATGGAATCGGGAAGGCGACGTAAAGGAGTTCGAAACATCGAGTGCTACGGTGATTGAGGCAGCGGAAACCATCGGTGTTATCCCAGCGCGGATTGCTAAGACTCTTTCCTTTAAAGGGGAAGGTGAACACGCGATTTTGGTAGTTGCCGCAGGGGACGCTAAAGTGGATAATAAGAAATTTCGTCAGACATTCGGTTTCAAGGCACGAATGCTTTCGCCTGAAGAAGTGCTTGCACAGACCGGCCATGCAATCGGAGGCGTTTGCCCGTTTGGTCTGGCAAACGATTTAGCTGTTTTTCTTGATGTATCGATGAAGCGCTTCGAGTCATTGTTTCCGGCTTGCGGCAGTGCGAACTCTGCAATAGAACTTACACTCGCTGAATTGTTTGAATATTCAGGTGCGAAGGAGTGGGTGGATGTTTGTAAGGGTTGGGAAGAAAAGGAGAATGAGGAAACGGCGGTAGGCAATGCAGTTGATGTCATTTGATTAATGTGTCAAAAAATTAGATTCACATGATTGGGATTGAGTCCACTGCAGTGGACTTTATTTGTGGGGGCCGCATGCATTTCTATGATTAAAGCGGAAAACGGGCAGAAAGTGTTCCTGAGCGGAGGTTGAAAGATGTTAAATGGAAGCGTAAGAAAAAGCAATAGCAGCTATCTTAGTCTTAAAACTCTTTATGAAGAAAATATAACGGTTAAGAGCATTGCCCAGGAGCTTGAGTTTTGCCATAAAAATGATCTGGCGCTGGATATTCAGAAAGCATTGGAAAAAAAGAATTTTGATATATTGGCTGTCCAAGATCAAGGGGAAATCATCGGGTATATCGAAAGGGAAGAACTAGGTGAAGGAAGTATTTCTGAATATATGAGAAACTTTTCACCAAGGGAAATGGTTTCGGACTCAACCCCTTTGATCCAGCTTCTCCATATTTTCAAGAATAAAACAAGGGTGTTCGTATTGGAGAATAATTCAATTAAAATGTTGATTACCCATGCCGACCTTCAAAAGCCTCCGATCAGGATGCTGATATTCGGATATATTACCTTATTGGAAATGAGGATGAGCGATATCATCCTGGATAGATTCGGCGATGGCAGCTGGTATCCAATGATCAGCGAAGACCGTTTAGAAAAGGCAACCGAATTATATAGAAGGAGAATTGATAAAAATGAGGATATCAATATAATAGAGTGCCTGCAAATCAGTGATAAATTCGATATTATACATAAAGATAAAGAATTGAGGCACTTCTTCCAAATCCCTTCGAAAAGTAAAGGGAAGAAGGATGCGAATGCCATCCGAAAGTTACGGGATAAGATTTCCCATGCTAATGAACTGGGTCTGGACATGTCATGGATGGAAATCATCGAGGTTGTCGAGTCCTGCGGCCGACTGCTCGAAATCTCTGAATCCTATCCTTACGAAAAATAAGATCCGGCTAATCATGCTGGTTCTTTTTTAGCTCATCCAGACAGAAAAAAACTGCCCATATCAGGCAGTCTCCCCGAAATTTCAAAACTCCGGCAGTTGATCCAGGTTATTTTCCTTTATCCCATCGGGCTCACTCCGCAATATGTCACGTCCATATTTATGAAAGACGTCAACATTGGCCAGGTTGCCCGCCTTTGCTTCCGCAAGGGCTGTGGGGTAGTCGAGTTCGCGGCCGGAGTTCGTCTTGATGGCGATAATATTGTCCTCTTCATTTTTCCTTACGGCGATGATTTCTTCTTTTCCTGCTGAATCAGGTTGGTTTGCTTGCGGTGTTCCCTGCTGTTTATATGATTCATAGGCTTTTTCAAATTGGTCCATGTATTAGACACCTCCTATTTATAGGGTGAGCCATTTTTTCTGCAATATACAAACCGGATTTCGTCCAACTTGAGCCGTTAATTCGTCCAAATGGGCCGATTTTTCGGCACTTTTTTTTGTGATTGCTGTCTTATTGGCCTTTTTGCAGTGGCATGGCACTTGCATCTATTTTAGGTAGTGTAGTAGTGCAAATTTAAGTAGTAGCAAGAAATAATATCCACTGAATTAAGGGAGGAATATGAATCATGAATGTAAAACAAGGGGCAAGCACTGTAAATGCAAAACAACAGGTCAAGACAATGAAAGCGGCGGTCGTCAATGAATTTAACCAAAAACTTGAGATTAAAGAAGTACCCATTCCGGAATTGGAGTATGGTGAGATATTAGTGAAAATTAAAGCCTGTGGCGTGTGTCATACCGATCTACATGCGGTACATGGTGATTGGCCGGTAAAACCCAAGCTTCCGCTCATCCCCGGACATGAGGGTGTGGGCATTATAGAAAAGGTGGCAGAAGGCGTAACTTCCTTGAAAGTGGGTGACCGTGTTGGGATCCCTTGGCTTTATTCAGCCTGTGGCGATTGTGAATATTGTCTGACCGGCAGGGAAACGCTTTGCTTGGATCAATTGAATGCAGGCTATTCCGTGGACGGCGGGTATGCGGAATATTGTAAAGCACCTGCCAAATATGTGGTGAAGGTTCCTGAAGGGCTTGACTTTGCGGAGGTATCACCGATTTTCTGTGCAGGTGTAACGACGTATAAAGCGCTTAAGGTATCAGAAGCAAAACCTGGTGATTGGGTAGCGGTTTATGGAATTGGCGGATTGGGACATGTTGCCCTGCAATACGCGAAAGCGATGGGCTTTAATGTCATTGCTGTCGATATTCAAGATGATAAGCTTGATCTGGCAACGGAACTGGGGGCGGATTACACGGTTAATGGGCTTAAGACAGATCCTGTACAGGCCATAAAGGATAAAGTTGGCGGTGTGCAGGCATCTATTTCTGTAGCGGTTACGAAAAAAGCATTCGAACAGGCTTACAGTTCTGTCAAGAGGGGAGGCACACTTGTCGTAGTCGGATTGCCGAATGATGAACTTCCAATCCCGATTTTTGATACAGTGTTAAATGGGGTAACTGTAAAAGGGTCCATCGTCGGGACGAGAAAAGATCTACAGGAAGCTGTTCAATTTGCGGCTGAGGGTAAAGTCAGAACGAATATTGAAACAAGAAAGTTAGATGAAATCAATGACGTGTTTTCAATGATGGAAAAGGGAGAAATCAACGGACGCATCGTATTGACGCTAGAATAGTAACAGAGGAGGAAGCCCTGGAACGGGGCACCCTCCTTTTTATTATGTCTGGCTCTTCTCATTTAATATATAGCGCAATTTCCTTATGGATATTTGCAAGCGTTTGGCAGCTTCATTCCGGTTGCCGTAGGTTTTTTGCAGTGCCTGCATGACGAGCTCCTTTCCAATTTTCGATTGAAGCTGTTTGATTTCCGTAAGGATTTCTTCAAGCATCAGTTCATCCTTCTCATTAAAATCGGCCACCAGTCTTTTTCGCCACTCTTCAAGAAGGTTTTCTGTTGACTGAATCTCATTAAGGGACACATTTTTGTCAGTGGTGATCTGGCTGTTGGATAGAGAGATATCATTGGCGGTTATTACCGACTTATTGTCTGCAAGAGTTAGCGTGCGCATGACCACATTAGAAAGTTCGCGTATGTTGCCTGGCCAGTTGTATTGCTGTAATTTTTCAATGGATTCATTTGAAAATGAAATATCTCCATGACCATTTCTCTCAATCAAGTGACGGACAAGCAAGGGAATATCCTCTTTTCGGTTCCTTAATGGCGGGATATCCAGAGTCACGACGTTCAGTCGGTAAAATAGGTCTTCCCGAAATTTATTCTTGTCCACGGCCTGCTGCAGGTTTTCATTGGAGGCTGCCACTAACCGGGCGTTCGTCCGTAATGTCCCGCTGCTGCCAACCCGCATGAATTCCCGTGTTTCCAAAACCCGAAGCAATTTGACTTGAATGGCGGGACTCGCATCCGCAATTTCATCAAGGAAAAGCGTCCCGTTGCCTGCAATTTCGAAAAAACCCTTTCGCAGCTGGGTCGCTCCTGTGAAAGCTCCCTTTTCATGACCGAATAATTCGCTTTCCAGCAGGGATTCAGAAATCGCTCCGCAATTGATGCCGATAAAAGGTTCATGGTTCCGGGGGCTGGCAATGTGGATGAAGCGGGAAAGCACTTCTTTTCCGCTTCCGGTTTCTCCTTCAATTAATACATTGACGGATTTTTGGGCCACCTTGAAAGCCGTTTCAATCAAATTCTTCATTAAAGGACTTTCTCCGACAATGAGTCCTGAATCCTCGGCTAGCTTATGAATGAAATGCTGATTCAAAGCTTCATTTTCATTTAATAGGTTGTCAATCTGCCTTTCCAGTACTTCAATATCCACGAAGGGTTTTTCCATGTAATCACTCGCGCCGAGCTTCATTGCATCAACAGCGGTCTTGACGGTGCTGTATCCGGTCATTATCAGTACCTTGCAACGTGGCTGCAGTTGTTTTAGATGCTGCAGGAGGGAAAGTCCATCACAATCCGGAAGCTTCAAATCTATCATTGCGACATCAAAACGCTGCTGATTCCAATCGATCTCATGAAACTCCTTGCCGCTATTCACAACTTGTACGAGGTAACCTTTCATCGTAAAAAGGCGGGATAGAAAAGTCCCAACCTCTTTCTCATCGTCTACCACAAGTAAATGAACCACCTTACCATCCCCTTTCCTCTCCTTGTAAGGGAAGCCTCAGGAAAAAAGTGCTTCCTTGTCCTGGCGTGCTCAATACGTCGATCTTTCCGCCATGGTCTTTGGCGATGCCGAGGCTTACAGACAGCCCCAAACCTGTACCTTTTTCACGGTCTTTGGTCGTATGAAAGGGATGGAATATGAAGGGCAGGCGTTCTTTTTCAATCCCCGTTCCGTTATCAGTCACCTGAACCACCATGAACTTGTTTTCTGTATAGGTAGTGATCGCAATTGATTTTTCCGTTTGGGCGGACTCATCCAATGCGTCCTTGGCATTCAATAGCAAGTTGATGATGATCTGTTCTATCTGCGGCTGGCTGCCCTTTATGAAAGGAAGGTCTTCCTGAAGGGTAAGATGGAGGGAGATTTGCTTCTTCCCAAGTTGGAACTTCAATAGGTTCAGAACCTGGTGAATGGCTTCGTTAATAGAGTAATAGTGAAATCTATACTCATCCTGCCTTGAAAAGGTAAGTAGGCTTTTCACTATTTGCCTGCATCGGTCTCCGCAAATCTTGATATCGTCCAATAGCATATAATCCAGATTGTCCTGTGGGGTTTTCCGTAGTAAAATTTGCGAGTTACCAAGAATGGCCGTTAATGGGCTATTCAATTCATGGGCAATCCCTGCTGCCATTTCACCAATCGCCCCAAGTTTCCCGGCATGCAATAGCTGGACTTCCATCTGTCTTCTTTCGGTGACATTTTTATAATAAGCAATGACCCCATATACTTGATGCTCCTTATTCTGAATCGGGTAAGCATGCATTTCCAAGATGGTATCATGATGAAGGAGAATTTCCTGAAACCCTGGCTTATTACACGTAAAGGTATCTTGAATCAAAGATTGGGATTTTACAATTAAAGCAAGCAGGTCGGAAAAGTCCCTGGCTGAATCATTGGATTGATAGACCGTTCCTTTGTGATCAAAGACGATGATCATATCCTCAACTGCCTTGAATGTATCCTCCCACTCCTGTTTGGAATGAAGAATTTCCTTATAAAGCTGGGCATTCTCCAAAGTTAACGCAAGCTGGTTGGATAGTTGCTCAAGAAATTCGAGTTCATCTTCATGCCATGTTTTCTTTTTCTTCCTGCCGAAAGTCCAAATTCCGATTTTTTTACTTTTTCCGTATAAAGGGACTAATAGAAGTGATTCGATTTCAAGGGATAATAGACGTTCCTTTTCTGGGAATTCCGGTAACCGTTTAACTTCCACCTGAATCGGCTGTTTGTCCTTCAAGGCGGATGAGAAATCCTGAAAAGGGTGTAACAAGTTTTTGGGATCCAGCTCAAGTTCGCAGTGACCATTAGGGCAGATGTGGAGCAGGGCAGGTTCTTCCTCATACAATATGACAAAATGACTGTCATCGAAGGTAATGAGCTGCTTAAGTTTTGCAATAACATTTCGGAGAATCTCTTGGATGTCGATGTCCATATTCATATTTTTAGTGATGTCATTCATGATTTCAAGCTGCATATTTTTCTTCTTCAGCTGATCCACGGTTTTCTTAAGTTCCGTGTAATACGTTTTCTTTGAAGATTTAACGCCTGTCATTAAATCTATCATTTCAAGTTTGTTCATGCTTTTCACCTCTTATAGGGCTGTAAGAAGCAGCTGATTTATCTGTTCTAATGACATATCACGAGGATTTGTGATCATGCAGGCATCCTCAAGAGCGGTCATCCCAATGGGATCTATCATTTCTTTCGTAATGCCGACATCACTTAAACTCTTGGGAGCCCCTATATCCTGTGATAATTCCCTTACAAAGCTAATGGCTGCCATTCCTGCTTGCTGCTCGGTCAATGCCCGTGTATCGATGCCCATGATGTCGGCAATCTCGCTGAATCGCCTTGGTGAGGCAATTCGATTGAAATCCATGACATGGGGAAGGAGTATCGCATTGATTTCACCATGTGGAAGGAGGTACTTGCCGCCTAGGGCATGTGAAATGGCATGGGCAGCTCCCAAAATGGCATTGGAAAAAGCCAGTCCAGCCTGCAGGCTCGCCATCGCCATCGCTTTTTTTGCTTCCTCATTATGCCTGGATGCAACAGAGGGGCGTAAGTGGCGGGAAACGATGGAAAGCGCGTTTTTAGCTTGTACATCTGTCAAAGGTGTCGCAGCGATTGAAACATAGGATTCAATGGCGTGTGTTAAAACATCCATTCCCGTAGCTGCTGTCAAATCCGGTCCCAAGGTGGTTAAGGTACCAGGATCGACTATTGCAATATCGGGAACGAGTGATTTTGAAATGATCGTCATTTTTTTCTCGCGGAATGAATCGACGATCACCGAAAACTGGGATACTTCCGAACCCGATCCTGCAGTGGTCATGATCATCACCATGGGCGGGAGGGGAGAGTGGACTTTATCAACACCTTCATAATCACTGATGATGCCGCCATTCGTTACTAAAAGGGCAACCCCTTTGGCAACATCCAAAGCACTGCCTCCACCCAACCCGATGATGGCATCACATTCTTGTTCTTTAAATGCCAAACAGCCGGCCTCGATCTCCCTGTCCTTCGGATTGGTCGTCATTTCAATGAAGGTAGCAAAAGCAAGTCCTGCATCTTGGCAGGATTCAATGACTTTATCTAACCATCCAGCATTGGCCACCCCGGAATCGCTTACGATCAGCGCCTTTTTGGCACCCAGCCGCAAGCAGGCCTCGCCAGCTTGTTCAATCGAACCTTTTCCAAAAATCACTTCCGGCATCACGAATTTAGTTATCGACATCTTTGCGCCTTCTCCCTGTAGAAATTCTATCTCTTCTGTATTATTTTCCCGAAAAAGAGCGAAAATCCTGTTTGGATTACAGGTATTTTTATATAATATGACAAAATATCGATTGATATAGAACTTTCGGCACGAATCAAACCTCCTGATAATTTCTTGAATTTGTAAATTAGGTACTTTAGACATGCATGAATAGGGATAAACCTACCTAGTTAGTATTTTCTATATATTGTAAAATTATGGAGGAATCTATTAAACTGGGAGGCAATCTATGAAAAAACAATTTCTGTCGGTAACCTTAATCGCAGCATTGACACTCGGGACAGCCGGGACAACAACCGCATTAGCAGCGCCACATTCATCGCCGGTGCTATCCGCGCCATCCACGGACAAGCAAGTCATTAAAAGAATCGATGCCGATAAAATCTACAAGAATATTGAATACCTCTCACAAACACCTCGGGTGGCCGGTTCGGATTCTGAGTATAAAGCCGTCCAATTCATCAAAAAGCAGTTCAAATCCTATGGCTATAAAGCCGATATTGAAGAGTTCAATTTTTTATCTTATACAGATCCAAATCTGGTCGAGCTATCCGTTGATGGATTCGATGGGGAAATCCAAGCGAACCATTTAACCTATTCAGTTAATGGGGACCTATCCGGTGAAGTGGTATATGCCGGTTTAGGAACGAAAGAAGAGCTTGGGGAAACCGATGTTGCAGGGAAGATTGCCCTTATACAAAGAGGCAGCCTCACTTTTGCAGAGAAAGTATTGAATGCAGCAGAAAAAGGGGCAGCGGGAGTCATCCTATTCAATAATGCAGAAGGGGAATTAAACGGGACACTCGGAGAGGATAATGACAAGTATATTCCATCCGTCACGATAACCAAAAAGGATGGAGAAGCACTTCTGGAAAAACTGAATGCTGGAGTTAAATTGACAGCATCATTAAAAATTGAAGGAGCTTATTCCGGAGAAAAAACCTCTTATAATGTAGTGGCTACGAAAAAGGCAACAAAGAGCAATAAAGCAAAAAAGAACGATATCATTTATATTACTGGCCATCATGATTCCGTCGCAGGAGCACCCGGAGCGAATGATGATGCATCAGGAACATCCGTCACCCTTGAACTTGCACGTGTTCTGAAGAATCTTCCTACAGATACGGAAATTCGTTTCGTCACCTTTGGGGCAGAGGAAAATGGATTGCTGGGTTCACAGCATTATGTGAGCAATCTCCCTGATGATGATATCAAGCGGACCATTGCCAACTTCAATCTCGATATGGTGGGAAGCAAGGATGCCGGAGATTTGGTCATTTTGACTAATGATGGAGAAATGAACCTTGTAACCGAGCTGGCCCAGGCATCAAGTACAAGATTGAATGGTGAGCCGACTCCATATGGACAAGGCGGGAGAAGTGACCATGTATCCTTTGCTGAGGCTGGGATACCCGCTGCTTTATTCATCCACAGTCCATCAGAGCCTTGGTATCATACTCCTGATGATACCATTGATAAACTCTCAAAAGAAAAGCTTCAGGATGTTGCTGAAATTGTCGGTACCGCTGTATATGACCAAGCTAAAATCGAAGCTAAAAAACCTGATCTCAATCATAAAAAAGGGAAAAAGGTGAAAGTTCCGCATTTATTTGACGAAAAGGAATTCAAATAATGCTGTAAATATTCAGAGGGTGCAGCCTGCACTCTCTTTTTATGTTTAAAAATGGAAAATCGGGGGGTGAAAAGTCCAATCTGGAATTGGTGCGTGTGGGATGAATTCCCTAAACATCTAGCATAAATAGCTTATTTATCCCTATTTAACTCTAAGACTATAATCCTTATAATAAAAATTATGAAAAATATGACAGTCTACATAATGAGAATAGTATGTTTGAGGTGATTTTTTAAGTGTATGCAAATTCATTGAGTGAAATACACTCAGCCCTTTCCAGTAAAATGTCCGATGTGAATGAAAAAATCAACCGTTTGGAGCATGCAAAAAGTCAAATCAAGGTAGAACAGAATGCTTGTCTTGGGGAAATCGCTAAAATTAAAAATCCGGACTTGGCAAAAAGCTGGACGGGAAACCGTGCAGAAGACTTTCAAGATGCCCGTATTGATGCATACAAGGCAATGTCAACGATCATTCATGATGATTATGACGACTATCAAGAGAAAATCGACGGTAAAATCATGATACTTAATATAGAGAAAAAGGCTCTGAGTGCAGCAGGTACGATAGCACATGAAGCGGATGTTCTTTTAGGCAAAGGAGAAGCCGTCATAGATCAATTGGAAAGCAAAATATCATATTTAAAAGGGTGGTTGTTTTAATGACGACAATCAAACTGAATCATCCTGCCGTAACGAAGCAAGTCGATCAGGTGAAGACGGCACTTGGTACAGTTACGCTTGGAAATTTGCCGGCAGGCGAGCTTGGCAATAATAAATTGGAATTCACCTCGAAATGGATCGACCGCGAAACGAACCTGGAGAAGGTCTTCGAGCAATATATCAAAATCGTCCAGAAAAATGTGGAAGATACCCGTGCCAACATTGACTTATTAAAAGAACAGGACGAAGCCATTACCCATACGTCTTCACATGGGTATCAGCGATGAAGATATATGAAGCCGAGACATTGACGGCCGCAACCAGGTCGCGCGCCAAGCAATATGAAGAACTAAAGAAGGAAGTTACAGCCCTGAAAAAGGAATTTCAGGGCATCGTCGGCCTGGATAACGAGTTTCAGGGAGCCGGTGCTACTGCCATCAAAAGCTTCTATGAAGCGCAAATCGAGGTGGCGGATGCCTGGATGGAGCTATTCACGACCCAAATCAGTTTTTTGGAAGGCATACCGGCCACCCTGGAAGAAGCGGACCTCTCCGGAAATACGGTGGTCGAGGTTCCCTTTTTAGATGGCGAAGTCTCGAACGGAATCAACCAAGCGAAATCGCTTGTCGATGAACAAGCGAACGATCTCCAAAGGATCCTGAACAGCATTGACGATATCCTGCCTCTTGATATGTTCGATCAAAAGGACTTTAATGAAAAAATCACGCTGGCCGGACATAGACTGGATGACACCGTGACAAAGGTCGAGAATGTCGACCGGCAATTGGTCGAGGAATATGATGTGTCCGTCGGGCAGGAAAACGTGGCCGTCGGCCTCTTCCGCGCCTTGCTTGATGCCACCAAACAGTACGGCAACGTTTCGCCGATGACATTCAACCAATCGGCATTCAAAAATAGTGACGTCTATCAAGTGAAGGATGAAGTCGCCGGTCAGATGAAAGACTATCAAACCTTCAAAAAGCAGCAAGCAGAAGCCCGGAAAATCGAACAGGAAATGGAAGAACTCGAAAACCGCCCATGGTACGAAAAAGCCTGGGATACGACAAAAACCTTTACAGGGGAATTCACGGGATATTATGATTCAATCAGGGCCTCAACCGGAGTCGATCCAGTAACGGGCCGCAAGCTGTCCGATGCTGAAAGAATCGCAGCCGGCGCCATGGCGGCTGCTGGATTCATCCCCGTCGTCGGCTGGGCCGGCAGGGCCATCAAGGGCGGCAGCGCCATCTACAAAACAGCCAAAGGACTCAACGCAGCGAACCATGCGCTCGATGCCTATAAAACGACAAAAGGCTTTAGCCTCCTCCAGAAAACCGAATACGGAATATATGGACTCCTCGCCGCCAACGGCCTCGGCGAAGCCGTCACCGGCAAAGACATGTTCGGCAACCAGCTGACCGAGGAACAGCGCCAGAACGGACTATTGATGGCACTCGGAATCGGCGGTGTGGCAGGTGCTGCGAAGGTCGCAGATAAAGTATCAAGTGGTACAAAGTTCGTCCCTTACAGCAAGGAATTTGCGCAAAAGCAGGTTCAAAAGGTTCAAGCTACAATAACAGACATAGCGAGATCAGGAAAAACCACGTTAAAAAATATAGGTGAAGCAATCGGTAAAAAAGAAATCCCTAAACGGATAAGTATGGAACAAGTATCCCTCGCAGGAGGACCAACCCTTCCCCAAGTTGTAATGGAAAAGCAGACAATTAAGGAAGCCTATCAGAAATTTACTGTGAAGGATAGCAAAGTAGAGGGTGTTTCAAGGGAGAGTATTCCTAAGGGTACGGATGAAGTTACACCTAAAAAGAAAACTGTACCGGATTGGCTTAAAGAGCGATGGGAAGCAGGTAATAATTTTAATAAGGAAAATCGTCCTCGTTACCCTTATAATGAGGTAGAGTTGGAAGCGAAAGAAGTAGGCGGCAAAAAGTACGTAGTTGATTCATATGCACCCAATAAGGAAATAGTATCGAGAAAATTCACTCAACTTAGTGAAGTTCAGGAAAAGACAGCTAAGAGTTACTTAAATGAAATTACAAAAAAATATCCTTCAGGCTCTAAAATATCAAATGGCTCTTTTAATCCAAACGCTCTCAAAGGAGGGCGACTTAAAGGTGAATTAATATTAGAAGTGCCAGTTCAAAATAAACTAATTCCGCAAACAATTCTTGATGAAGCAACAAAAAACAGAATTATTATTAAGGATATTAATGGGAAGGTGTATAATTGACTATGAAAGTTTATTATTGTGACGAGTGGTCAGATATCAAAAAAAAGCCTTGGAACATTCTTGATGAACGTACTGCATACACATGCCATCAAAAACATGAACCATATACGGCGGTATTAACTGAAGATGAAAAACCTCAATATATTGTAAATGTAACAAATGAATGGGTTTCGGTAAGTTTTTATGATGATTTCACTCGTAAGTATCTAAATTATGACTTTGAAGTTATGAATGATGGAAAGATTTTTTTAAGAACAGCAATGTATTGGGAATATGATGATGAAACTGATAAGGAAGTAAGTAGCTTGATTTTGGGCTTCCGAGAAGATGGCTATATAGCAATGGAAAAGAGAGACTTTACAACAGGTTCAGTCGAGGAACGCGAAATTAGCGATACCCTTGAAAGAAACTGGGACGTATTTCCTGATTTTGGTCAGTACATTCATTTGTGCAAAGAGGAAAGATAACGGGGCACTCTCCAGTGCCGAAGTTAGATATACAAAAGGTTGTCATTTATCAGTAACACATAAGGCAAGTGAACTAAAGATAAATAAAATATTGAGTTAGACAAAAAGAAAAATGATACTTATAAAATAGAGACTCCATGAAGGTAAAACCATCATGGAGTTTTTTTAAAATGCAATGATAACGAAAAAAGAACGGGAACTGGGCGAGATGACATTTTACATGGCTGGATGTGCAGTTTAATCGGCTAAGAGAGCTTACCGAATAAGGTGCAACTTGTTTTTCTTTTATATGACCTTAACCCAAAAGTTAAGGTCTTTTCATTGTTGATATGAATATGTATCATCTTACGCCATATTTGGCTCTACAGATAATAGGCCGTGAGGACTTAAAATCATATAGATTTACTTAAGGCAAGGTGGCTTAGAAAAAAGTAGCTAGTGGTACAAAGTTCGTCCCTTACAGCAAGGAATTTGCGCAAAAGTAGGTTCAAAAGGTTCAAGTTACAATAACAGACATAGCGAGATCAGGAAAAACCACGTTAAAAAATATAGGTGAAGCAATCGGTAAAAAAGAAATCCCTAAACGGATAAGTATGGAACAAGTATCCCTCGCAGGAGGACCAACCCTTCCCCAAGTTGTGATGGAAAAACAGACAATTAAGGAAGCCTATCAGAAATTCACGGTGAAGGATAGCAAAGTAGAGGGTGTTTCAGGGGAGAGTATTTCTAAGAGTACGGGTGAAGTGTATCCAACTAGACAAATAGATTCAGTAGCAGAAACACATATAATTGATAGAGTGAAAGAGCTAAGAGGGAATTTAACAAGTAGGTATAAGAAATCTGGTAATTTTGCTGTTGCAGAAGTGGATGTCAGTGGGATAAGTAAATCTGAATTTTATGCTCAAAGTAGCATAAATGAACTCAAAGGAAGTCTTGAGGATAAGGTGCCTGATATTTCTTTACAACCTGAAAATCCAATGTTTAAAGCTACAGAAGCAGTTGGTAAAGAGGGAGAGAGTTACTTAAGGAATACAGATACGGAGTATAAAATACTAAATGACATTGCTTCTAGGCTTGGAGAGAATACACAAACTAATGGGGAAATTAAGTTATTTACAGAATTGGATACTTGTGACAGTTGCAATAAAGTCATAGCAGAGTTTGCTGCTAAATATAAAAATATTGAATTAGAAGTCATACACAACAATGGTAATAGAATTATTCCTTAAACTTAATTTTTATTGGAGGAGAAAACTAATGAAAGATTGGGAATATAATGAATTATTTGATGCAATTCAGGAGACATATGAAGAGTTGTTAGATGAAGATAGGGGATATAGGTATGCTATAGCAAAACTAGCTGATGAATTTGATAGATTAGGCAAGATAGAAGATTTTATTGTTGATACTGCTATTGGAGAAATAGCAATCGGCCATGAAAAAGTATTTGTTGGGCGCATTGAAGGTATAACAAAGAGGTTAAGCATGTTTACCCCACAAGAAGCAGAAGCTGACTTAACATTAGAAGAAATACAAGACTTATCGAAACGAATAAAAAAAGTATTAGAAGGACTAAGAAATGCAGAGGTTGATTATAATTCCTCAGCAGAATAGCAGGTGAAATAAAAATATTTAATAATGCAGTTTAACCTTGAGTGGCTAAAGCCATTCGAGGTTTTTTTAATAAAATGGACAGTTTTAAATCTTTGTATGATACCTATGATGGTTAGCAGGTAATTTGGAAATACGAACTGATTTTGCTTTTGTATTTAAATGGAAAGATATTATAGTGGTTGTAGTATAGGTGTTAGCATACATAAAAACAAAGTATGAATTTAATCAATTAGTAGGGCATTTGTTAAGCAAGGGTACTGAGAAATGGTACTTAAACAAAAAGTAGGTGTAATGAATGACAAGCAGAAGAATGGTAGACAGATGGGAAGACGATAGTAAAAGTTTTTTGAGATATAATCTAAAAAAAAGAATGTTACCAAGTCTGTATGGCGGTATTGTTGGAGACTTGCTTGGTGTCCCAGTTGAATTTAAAAAAAGAGGGACTTTCACTATTAATGATATAACGGGATATGGAACCTATAATCAGCTGCCAGGCACTTGGTCGGACGATACTTCATTAACCTTATGTTTAAATGAAAACTTAATTGAAAAAGGCGATTCAGCGGAGCTAATGCAAAAATTCGTTCAGTATATGGAATCTGGCTATTGGACACCACATCATGAAATGTTCGATATTGGCAGAACGACCAGTGAAGCCATAATCAAGTTTAAAAATGGAGACCCAGCGCCAGAATGTGGCGGAAATGCCATGTTTGATAATGGGAATGGGGCGTTGATGAGGATCGCTCCCGTGGCATTTATCCTCTTTAATAACTTTAATTTCATTGAAAAAATCCAAACCATTAAAAGATATACGGAAGTTACACATTCTCATCCGCGTTCTGTGGTAGGTTCCATTATTTATGTCGAGTTTTTACTTAGACTTTATTATAATAATTCTCCTGAAGTTTCAAAAAGGGAAATAAAAGAACTTTTTGATGAGAATTTTGATAAAAATCATATATACCAAAAAGAGCTGCAATACTATTCAAGAATTTTTGAAGAAGGTTTCTTTTCATTACCACAAGAAGAAATTCAGTCAGATGGTTATGTCGTTCATACGTTGGAAGCAGCCATTTGGTGCTTAGGAAATTCAGATTCGTTTAGCGATGCCGTTTTAAAAGCAGTGAATCTAGGGGATGATACGGATACAGTAGGTGCCATTACAGGGACAATGGCAGGTATGTACTATAAAATGGACGACATCCCTAAAGAATGGCTTGAGAAAATCATCAGAAAAGAAGATATTGATGAATTAATTGAGCAATTCCATAGTTTTTGTGCAGATAAAGCAATTAAAGAAGAGTATGGAGATTGATGTAAATCACCCATATAAACATAAAAAACCCCTATAAAATCCTTTATAGGGTTTTTTTATGTCCAGAGTCCAGTTTATGCGATGTTAAACGGAAAGCAAGCAGTTTGATTGGGGGATGGGAAATTAAATAATGGAGTGAGTGGGAAAATGCTAAGAAAAGGTGAGTATACGATCTATAATGGTAAAGAGTATAGATTCATAGAATCTGATTTAGTGGAAGCTATTGAATTAATTAGTAATGATAAAAATGAAATGGACAATGGCTTACTTATTATAAAAAAATATTTACACGAAAATAGTAGGTGTAAATGAAGTTAAAGAATTATATTCTATAAATCCCTATGCTGTATATAAGGGAGAGGTGTTTCCAGCATCACAAGAAAGAAAAACCGGAAAAGTATTGTTGGATACAACAAACACTGAACTTGCTAAAAGGATGGGTTTTGAACGGACAGATAAATATATGTACTCTAAATCTGTAAAATGGGATGAAGTTGAGATAATCGAGGAGAGGAAACCTTATTCATTAGATTAATTTCTTCATTTCAAACGCGATTATATTTATTGTACTATCCCCCTAATGAGCTTTGGCACTGTTTTGTTAAAGGTCTCCTTTGTAGGCGAGTAGATAGGAAGATGAAATTAATGGATAAGAAAAAGCAGTTAATCGATCAAATAAAAGTTGTGATAAATAATCTTGAAAATGATTATTATAATGAAATTACAAGGGGCGTGTTACAACTTATATATAAAAGATATAAGGACGCATTGGATGTAATGGAAAATAATGAAGATATAAGAGAATTAAATATTATAGGCGGCGTAAGGGCTTATATGGATAGTTATAATGACTATCTAAATCCGTTATTAGGAGAATTACATAAAGCTGAAAAATTAAATAGAGAATTACTCAATGCTTGATAAAGTTTGAAAATGGAGGAACCTATGATAAGAAAAGGAAAGTATGCAATACATAATGGTAGCGAGTATAGTTTTAGTCTACTGGAAGATAAGTCTATAAGGTTAATAAGTCATAAATATGCTGATCTATCTCAAGGTTTCAAACATTTAGATGAAAATATCTATATAAAAAATGTTTCTGTAGAAGAGGTAGATTTATTTAAGATAAATTCAAAGGCAATATATAAGGGGGAGTTGTTTCCAGCATCTGAAGAAAGAAAAACTGGAAAAGTATTGTTGGATACAACAAACACTGAACTTGCCAAAAAGATGGGGTTTGAAAGAACAGATAAATATATGTACTCCAAATATGTGGAATGGGATGAAGTGGAGATAATCGAAGAGAGGAAGCCCTATTCGTTAGATTAATTTCCCCGTTAAAAAGCCCTTGAGGTTAAGGGCCTTTTTTATGAGGGTATAAACTAAAGGCAAGAGATCGCCCCAGTTGATTTAGTAATGACAGTATTCTTCCGTTACAATGTCGGCAAAGGTGCCTGGATTATAATAGCTTAAGCAGAGCCTGTGCACCTGTTAGGATAAGTCCTATTATAAAACCACAGACCGCTCCGTTCACACGAATCCATTGTAAATCTTTTCCTACACCATTTTCCATCATATCAATCAGCGTTTCGTTGTCTAGCTTATCTAAATTTTCTTGTACAAGATTGCCGATCTGCGTATGATTATTTTCAATGAGAACAGTAATTTGTTTCTGTATCCAATGATCGATGTGCGTGCTATTTTCTTTTATGTTGTCCAGTACGTGATGAATCATTGGAGTCAGATAAGCATCCATGAAATGTTCATCTTCGACGAAATCCAATGCTTCTTGTTGAATTTGTTGTAGAGTTCCCTTTATTGTCGCCTCAGGCTCCCATTTTGTCAGAAGTTGTTTTTTCCATTTTTCAACTCCTTCTAACAGTTCCCGGTTATGGTTAATGCCTTGTATCTCTTTCCTGATATATAAGATTAAAGCCTCTCTATTTGGTTCTTTCTCGTTTTGTAAATTATTTACGACACTTAATAACAGGTTTTGTATGATATTCCCAAGTTTCTCTTCGTTAAGTAGACTTTGAATGGATTTAACGGCGAACTGAAGCATACCTTCCAGTTCAATCTTACTGAGTACATCCATGGAAACAGTGCCAAGTCGGTGACTGGTTTCTTTTTTTCCTAACCAATCTTCTGCTTTTTTCAAAACATGATCCAAAGCCTTCTTATCAAACTCTTCGTTAAGTAACTGTGAACTTACTAAATGTAGAATCTTGCTCATGTCTATGTTAGAAAGTGATGTTTTAATTTTTTTAGCAACGAAAGGTGTAATCTTTTCTATATCTATATAACCAATCATTTGCTTGATTAATTTAATCAGGACTTTTCTAAAAGTCTCACTTTGAATCTCTTTTACTAAAATAGGGATCAATTTTTCAGTAAAAGGAATATGTTTTACTTTGTCCTGAATGCTTTCCTTAGAAAGCCAGTCGTTTTTTAACATCGAAACAAGTGCATTTGTCATTCTTTTACGATTGTTGGGCAAAAGCGCTGTATGGGGGATCGGTAATCCAAGCGGATGGCGGAATAATGCAGTGACTGCAAACCAATCTGCCAATCCGCCGACTAAACCAGCCTCAAACCCTCCATGTAATAAATCTAACGGCAATGAACCTTGAAATGGAGTGGTTGCAATATAACCTGCCCCCATGATAATTAGTGAATATCTAGCTATTTTTCTTGAAGATTTTATTTTTGGTGACATTATATTCCCTCATCCTTAAAATGATAGTCAATTACTATAACCCGAATCATTAGCAAATTTTATAACTTACTTTCATCTAGTAGTATAGCAGGTAGTTCAAAAAAATAACCACAACAAGGCAGTAAGTTCATTATTTTTGGGCATTGAATATTTGTCATTTTCCCTTGAATGTTCAATATTCAGATGGTTAATTCACAAAAAAAAACCGATTTATTCAATCGGCTTTTTTTTATTGGTTCATCTCCAACATATTATGATGCGTCTGTTTTTATCGAACTATTTTTAACGGTCGCTACTTTGTTCTTATCTTTCATGCGACTGAAAATAAAGGCCAGAACGGAGCCAGATATATTATGCCAAACACTGAAGATGGCACTAGGAACAGCGGCCAAAGGCGAGAAGTGGGCTGTTGCTATGGCTACACCTAAACCAGAGTTCTGCATACCAACCTCCATTGCAACAGCTTTCTGTTTAGCTAAATCCATCCCGCATAAACGAGCAAAGAAAAAGCCGAGTAAAAAGCCAAGAACATTATGAAGAACGACTACTGCAAAAATCAGCAAACCTGTTTTAGCCAGCTGAGCTTGGCTGCCAGCCACTACGGCAGATACGATCAGAACGATGGAAATGACAGATACTAGAGGTAAAGCCTTTGCACCGGCCTCTGCCTGTTTGCCAAAAAACTTTTTGACGATGAATCCAAGCAGCAGTGGGATAATCACCACTTGAATGATCGAAATGAATAACGACCCAATACTGATATTGACCCATTTACTTGCCAAGAGCAGAATAAGCAGGGGCGTTACGATAGGCGCTAGAATAGTGGAAACAGAAGCAATGGCAACTGCAAGAGCAACATTTCCTCTCGCAAGAAACACCATGACATTTGAAGCTGTTCCACTAGGGCAACATCCTACCAAAATAACACCAACAGCCACTTCTTTGGGCAAATCGAACCCTATTGCTAATCCGAATGCCAATAAGGGCATAATGATAAAATGACCTGCTACCCCTAGTGCGACCTCTTTCGGCCGTCGGAATACTTCTTTAAAATCCGCTGCTGATAATGTAAGTCCCATGCCAAACATGACAATTCCTAGTAATGGAACAATATAGTCTCCAATCCATATAAACTGATTAGGTAAGATATACGCAATAACTGCAAATAAAATGACCCATAAGGTAAACGTTTTACCAGCAAATCCGCTGATTTTCTCTACTACTCCCATAGTGACCTCCTAGATGTTTTAAAATAAAACAATTATAGTTTATATTCAGAATATTTAAAACCCTTTTAGGGGAAAAAAATTCAATACGGCTGAACTAGTGTGAATATGACGATTTACTATAGGAAAAAAGCGGACAGGGTTTTAAGATTCTGTTCGTTTTTTTACTTATCTTTTAATAAAAAATTAGAGAGTGCTGTATATTAGTGGCAAACTAGTTTATAAGGAACCGGAAATTGAATTAGTATTTGTTGTTTTACAGGTTTAATTATTGCTATTGTATGTTTAGCCAGAGCCTATAAAAGAAGTGGAGATGTGGTTTCTTTGATACATATTTTAATTGCGGATGATGATCGGCATATTCGGGAGTTGCTTAAATTTCACTTGGAAAAGGAAGGGTACATGGTATTCGAAGCGAAGGACGGTAATGAAGCCTCCTTGCTACTGGAGAAGGAACGGGTCCATCTGGCTGTTGTCGATATTATGATGCCGTTTAAAAACGGACTGGATCTTTGTAAGGAAATCCGGGATCAATATGATCTGCCCGTCATTTTATTGACAGCTAAAGATCAACTTATCGATAAGGAAAAGGGGTACTTTGCAGGTACGGATGATTACCTCGTAAAGCCGTTTGAGCCACGGGAACTTCTATTTCGGATAAAAGCGCTATTGCGAAGGTACCGTATGGTGAATTCTGAATCCATCTCATTGAATCAAACGGTGATTGACCGTAGAAGTTACGAAGTGCGAATAAAGGGGAATACGCTGCTCCTGCCGCTTAAGGAATTTGAGCTGCTGGCTCAGCTTGGGAGTTTTCCAGATCAGGTCTTTACGCGTGAGCAGCTTATTGAACTGGTTTGGGGTGCTGATTTTGAAGGGGATGATCGAACGGTTGATGTTCATATTAAACGGTTGAGGGAACGTTTTGCCGGACGGACCGATGATTTTGTCATAACGACTGTCCGTGGCTTAGGTTATAAACTGGAGGTCAACAAGAAGTGAAAACACTTTATTTCAGGATAGTTATTCAAACCATTTTGATCATGGTGCTTGCCAGTGTCATCGCTTTTTTAATTTCCAATGTTTATTATCATCAGGTTCAAAAACCCAACAATGGTAAGAAGATAGGCAAAGTCGCAAGTGAGATCGTCTCCTTATATGAGGAGAATCCTGATCAGGATATTGATGCGTATTTAAAGCATATTGCAGGTTTGCACTATCAAATGTATCTATTTAATGAGCAGGGTGAAGGAACTTTATATGGTGAGCCGTTTCGGGATACCAGTTTGGATCGCGACACGATTTCCGGAGTTTTGAATGGAAATACCTATCAAGGGATCGTCAATTATAATAATGGGTTATTTATTACCGGTTTTTTTGAAGATGTTTTAATTAATAGCATTGGGGTCCCGTTAAACGTGAATGGCGAAAAGCATGCATTGTTTGTAAGGCCGAATATAGAGCTGCAGTTTGGTGAATTTCGCTTTTTCCTTGCGGTTTTGCTCGTACTGACGCTACTTCTTAGTTTTTTATTTGTGATCATTAATACGCGTTTCATCGTTAAGCCGATTACGAAATTAACGGAAGCTACAAAAAGAATCGCCGATGGGGATTATAGTAGTGAATTGAATGTCACCCGAAGAGATGAAATAGGGGACTTGGCACAGCATTTCTCGAAAATGACTCAAAGCATACAGAAGTTGGATGATATGAGGCAGGAGTTCGTATCGAATGTATCTCATGAAATTCAATCTCCGCTTGCATCCATCCAAGGTTTTTCTCAAACCCTCCAATCGGAGGAATTAACAAAAGAACAAAGAAATCAGTACTTGTCCATCATTGAAAAAGAAAGCAGGCGCATGTCGTCGTTAAGCAAACAGCTGCTCATGCTTGCTTCCTTGGATAAAGAAGAAGATCCGCTACAACGGTCAAATTTTGATTTAGCGCAGCAAATCCGGCAGGTGTTGTTCATGCTGGAATGGAATTGGCGGGAAAAAGATATGGTGATCGACATGGATTTGCCGTCAACCGTCATTTCTGCAGATGAGAAACTTTTAAATCAAGTTTGGACGAATTTGATAACCAATAGCATTAAATACTCGGAAAGCGGCAGTTCGATCAATATACGGATTAAAAGTATAGGCAGTGCTGTTGAAGTGATGATTGCGGATACGGGCATGGGGATTCCAGAAGAAGACCTTCCTTATATCCTTGATCGCTTTTATAAAGTCGACAAAGTGAGGAATAGGAGTGAAACAGGCAGCGGGTTAGGACTTTCAATCACGAAGAAGACGGTTGATCTTCATGGAGGAACGATCGAAGTTCAAAGCGAACTTGGTAAAGGGACCACTTTTTATATACGGCTGCCCCTTATGTAATCAGTTGTTCATCTTCCATTCATATTGATTGTTTACAATCGAGTCATACCGATTGAAGCAGGACTCGATTGGTAAACAAAAGAAAAGGGAGATGAAATGATGTTTTTGGCAATACGTGAACTAAAGCATTCAAAGTTACGTTATCTGCTGATTGGACTGATCATGGTATTGGTCGCTTTGCTTGTTTTTATCATTTCAGGATTAGCTAATGGACTTTCAGCAGATAATGCTTCATCCATACAAAACATGAAAGCCGACTATTTCGTTATGGAGCATGACTCTAAAAATAAATTGAATCGATCCATCATATCCATGGGAAAGCTTGATGACATCCAGGCTTTATCGGATGTTAAAGCAGCCGAAGGGCTGGGGCAAATGATGATCACATTGAATAAAACCGGATCATCGGAGAAAACGGATGTCACCATTTTTGCTACCGATGCCAGTGGGATACTAGCACCGAAGGTCATAGAAGGAACGAGCTATGACAATAAGAAACAAGGTGAAGTAGTTGCAGATCGTTCTTTAAAAGAAGTGGGTTATAAATTGGGTGATTCACTTAAAGATGACCTATCAGGTAAGGTTTTCACCATTGTTGGTTTTACTGAAAAGCAGTCTTACAGCCATTCACCGGCAGTTTACATGAATGTTAAGGGGTGGCAGGAGATTAATCCTGGATTGAAAAATCAAGGAAAAGACTCAATCAGCGCAATAGCCGTGCAAATGGATTCGAAGGCAGAAGAGAATGTACGTGAATCATTGCCTGAAGGAGTAACGCTCATTTCGAAAGAAGAATCACTTCAGAGTATACCAGGGTTCAAAGAGGAACAGGGTACATTGACGATGATGATTGCCTTCTTGTTTGTCATTGCAGCATTCGTTTTGGCTGTATTCTTTTATGTGATTACCTTGCAGAAGACTAATCAATTTGGAGTCCTTAAAGCACTCGGGGCCAATACGGGTTACCTGGCAAAAAGTATTGTTGGTCAAGTAATGCTGCTTGCAGTGACATGCATAGCCATCAGTGTTGCACTGACATATGTCGTCACTTTAATCATGCCAGAGGGAATGCCATTCGTATTGAGTACCGATTTGGTCATTAAATATTCCGTGTTACTTTTGGTTGTATCCGTATTGGGTTCGCTGCTATCACTATACCGAGTAGCGAAGATAGATGCGATCGAAGCAATAGGGAGGGTATCATGATGAGGGATAAACTATTATTTGAAAACGTCAGTAAGATTTATGGGGAAGGCGTTAATAAGGTGACTGCCCTTGATAATATTTCCCTGAATGTGAAAGCGGGGGAATTCGTCGCGATCGTGGGTCCTTCAGGCTCAGGAAAAAGTACTTTTCTTTCAATAGCGGGTGCGTTACTATCTCCGAGCGAAGGTCGCTTACTGCTGAATGATGAAGATATAACAACACTATCACCAAAGGAATTGACTAGAGTTCGCCTCGAAAAGATCGGATTTGTATTCCAATCATCGAACCTTGTGCCATATCTCACCGTACGAGATCAGCTTCTGCTACTTTCTGAACTGATTGGCAAGCGAGATAAAAAAACTGTGAAAAAAGCGGACGAATTGCTTAGCCACCTTGGACTTGGACATCGGGCAGATCACCTGCCAGAAGCACTGTCGGGCGGTGAGCGGCAGCGTGTAGCCATTGCCCGTTCGCTGATGAATGATCCAGAAATCATTTTAGCAGATGAACCAACCGCAAGTCTTGATTCCAAAAGAGGCAGGGATGTTGTTGAAATGCTTGCACATGAGGTGAAATCAAGAAATAAAGCGGCCATCATGGTAACGCATGATGAAAGAATGTTAGATTTATGTGATCGAGTGGTCAATATTACAGATGGCAAGGTATTTGGATGAAGTTATAGGTAAAAGGCCGCAGCCTCTTCAAAGGAATTAGGAGTGGCGGCGGCCTGAATTGCTTGAATGGGAACCTGGTAAGCGGTTGGTATACTAGTCGTTACTTTATCTAAACGATTTGCATTTATGTATAATATATTGCTAGTATCCCAGATGGTTATCTTCGGATTAATCATGTTTTTTCATTTTAAAGAACAAACAATGATAGGTTGCTTTTACACCTGATTCATCTCGGTATTCTGTGTCGTATATGTTGATTAACTCTCGAAAAAGGGAAGGGCGCTGGCAGTAGTTTTCTTTGTTGCTGTTAGCTGCACCAATCTTTTTAATTGAAGTGAAAAATTCACGTACTGTTTGAAAGTACTCCAGTTCAAGCTTTTCCATTTTTGTTATCTCGATTGGAGATGCTGATGAAAAGGGGAGCGCTTCTTCACAAATTTGGGATAATTCTTCTAGTGTGTAAAACATTTGGCCTGGTGAACTATCAATGGAAAGCTGAAGCTTTTCTTTCGCCTGTTCATACGACATATGAAGCTCTTGAAATGTATCTATTCCGAACGTTGAAAATATCAGGCTTCCTTCAGCCGTTAATCGTATACACAGTTTTTCAAGGGTTGCAGGAAGATCATTCAGCCATTGAAATGTTGCATTGGAAATAATCAAGTCGAAATTTTCATTTAGCGCCATTTCTTCGATGTCCGTACATAAAAATGTAACACGGTCCTCCTTTGTCATTCCTTTCGCCACTTCAACCATTCCGGGTGCAATATCAACAGCCGTAATGGCGGCATTAGGGAATGCTTTGACGAGTAACCTGGTTAAGTAACCAGTGCCGCAGCCGATTTCAAGAATATTGATTTTATGATTGGTGTTTTTTTGAGGAAGCAAATCCACTAATTGTCTTGCCATGTTTTTTTGAACATTGGCATACGCATCATATGTTTTCGCGTGTTCACTAAACCGCTTGCTTAACAATCGTTTATCAATCATGAACGTACTCCTTTTGAATAAATGTTTTTATATGCTCCATACATTCCTGTGGTTTTGTGAAAAATGGAATATGACCAGCACCTTCAATAATATGAAGCTCGGCTTGCCCACCCAGGTTTTCTTTAATGAAGGAGGAGGCTTCAAGTGGACAAATTTTGTCTTCCCTCCCATGAAGCAATATAAAGGGGGCTTCAATCCGGTCGAATCTTGCTCTAGCATCTTTCTGAAGTAAATAATCCAAACCAATCAGAAGCGAAAACACATCATCTCCATGAAACTCGCGTTGAATTGTCTTGATGAATTGATCATAAAAACCTGCTTCTTTTTCAGTATCGGAAAACATTGCTTCATAGAAGGAAGTCAAAGTCTTCTCTTTATTGCGCTGCAGTTGTTTCTTCATGCGCTCGACCATTCGTGGATCCCAGCCAAATGTGTAATTTTCTCCGGTGGTGAACCGACTTGTTGCGCCAAAAAGGATAAAACCGTTTATTTTTTCTCGAAACGAACTTGAAAGTTCAAGTGATACTATCGATCCTAATGACCAGCTCAGTAAATAAACAGGACCATCTATGGAAGTGATTGTTTCTATGACTCGTTCTTCAATGTCATTTAGTGCTTTCATATCTCTCCAATCTATAAATGAAAGGTGAAATAGTTCTGACAGCGGTTGGATTAACGGTTGAAACGCATCTTTTTCCATTCCCCAGCCAGGAAGCATGATTAAATTCGGCTGTTTCATTTAATAACACCCATTTCTTTTCCAATGATCGAAACTCTTTCAACTGCCCAATCAAGATCTTTTTTATCGTGGAGAGCCGTAACGGTAAAACGGATTCTCGCTTCATTTTCAGGAACGGTCGGCGGCCTTACAGCAATAGCGGCAATTCCTTCTTTCTGCAAACGTGCAGCAAATTCCATCGCTTTTTCGTTTTCCCCGATGACGATAGGAACAATTTGTGATTGGCTTCCGCAAATATTAAACCCGTAATATGTGAGTTCTTGTCTAAAGTGTTCTGAGTGTGTTTGGAGCAGTGAGCGGCGTTCTGGTTCTTGCTGCACAAGTTCAATCGCTGTTTTTATAGCACCGAGTATGGCCGGGGGAAGTGCAGTTGAATATATGAATCCGCGCATGCGATTTTTTAAATAGTCGATGAGCCATTTTTTCCCGACGACATAGGCCCCGAATGAACCGAGCGCTTTACTGAATGTTCCCATTTGGATATCTATTTTATTTTGAAGATGGAGGTGACCGGCATAGCCTTCACCATGTTTACCGTAGATACCGCTTCCGTGTGCTTCATCTGTCATTAACAGTGCGTTATAACGTTCCTTTAGCCGAACAAGTTCTTCGAGAAAAGCGAAGTCACCATCCATGCTGAAGACCGTATCCGTCACGATTAATTTCCGTGCTTCAATCGGTGATTTTTTCAAAAATGCTTCTAAATGATCTAAATCATTATGACGATAGCGTATATGCTTTGCTCTGCTTAAAAGAGCTCCATCGACAATGCTTGCATGATTTAATTTATCGCTATAAATAATATCGTTACGGGACAGCAGGGTGGAGATTATTCCAAGGTTTGCGTTATATCCACTATTGATGATGAGTCCTGCTTCGGCTTTCTTCCAATTGACAAGAGCTTGTTCCGCCTGCTCGTAAAGAGGATGATTGCCAACAATTAAACGTGAAGCCGTTGCTCCTGCACCATATGTATGTACTGCATCAACCATAGCCTTTTTCAGCCGCTCATCTCCGGCATACCCTAAATAGTTATTAGAAGCTAGATTAAGCATCCTACACCCGTTGATTGTAAGCCAAGGCTGCTCGGCACATACGGTTGATACGAGTTCACGCTTTTGCGAAATCTCTTCTAAATGAGCCAGTTCCTTTTTTATTTTTTCTTCCCAACAAGGCAATTGTTTTTCACTGTGCATGGCCATTCTCCTTTTTATATGTCAACTAAAATTAATATAGGTTAACATATAAAACATTCTAATCATGACTCAATGAAACTGTCAAGCTTTGAAAAGGAGCATGAGAATAAACTAATAATCATTAATCTGGAGAAATCAAGGGTCAAAAAAAGCTGGTTGGTTATTTTGATTAAAGGAGAATCGGGCAGCGGCTTTGTTAAGCTAATGTATAAAAAAGCTTAGTGAAAATAGTGACTTCTTATGTATTAAGCTCATTCATTGAAGATAATCTAACTTCAAAGGTAGTCTTTTTGTTAAACCTTCAAATCTTTGAAGGATTAAATGGAATTCCATGTTACTATAGAGCAGTGAAATTTAACAGAATTCACATTAACCATTACATAAAGGAAGGTATAAATATGAAAAAGATTTCTTTGGATGTTTTCTTTATATTAATAGGAGCTTTTATTTTCGCTTTGGCAATAAATCTTTTCGTCATTCCCAATGAGCTTGGTGAGGGAGGAGTCACGGGGATAACCATCATTCTGTTTTATCTTTTTGAATGGTCACCAGGGCTGTTAAGTTTGATCATTAACGCTGTCCTGCTCATTGTCGGTTATAAATTTTTGTCGAAAATGACAACGGTATATACAATCGTAGCCGTTGCATTCAATTCACTTTTCCTTCATTTAACCGAAAGTTGGACGATATCTTCAGATGAATTGGTCATCAATGCGATATTTGGCGGGGTTTTTGCCGGTGCAGGAATTGGCATGATCATTCGTGTTGGGGGCACTACTGCCGGTACGACAATCCTTGCCCGAATTACTAATAAGTATTTGGGATGGAGCTTAAGCTATGGACTTCTGTTTTTCGATTTAATCGTTGCGTTCTCATCTTATTTCATCATTGGTGCAGAAGGTCTGATGCTCACTATCCTTATGCTTTATATTGGAACAAAAACGATGGAATTCATCATTGAGGGATTGAACCCGAAAAAAGCGATTACCATCATTTCAAAAGAAGCGGACCAGATTGCAAAACAAGTAACCGAATTGATGGACCGGGGTGTCACTGTTTTTAGCGGCCATGGATACTATACAAAGGCATCCAAGGATATTTTATATATCGTTATAAGTAAGCAAGAGGTGCTAAAGTTAAAGAGAATAGTGCAGTCAACGGATAGCAATGCTTTTATAGCCATACATGACGTTCGTGACGTATTTGGTGAAGGATTCCTGGATATCTCGAAGTCCTGACGCGAATAAAGTATAAGCGAAATGAAAAGGCCTTGATAGGCTTTTTTATTTTGCACTGCAAAAAATCTGTAAATTCGGAATAATTTGTTATATTATGTAAGTAAGAAACCACACACCCTGAGGAGTGCAGCCATTAAATGTGGAGGTGTCCAAGATGATCCTTTTAAAAGTGGATGACAGAAAGTTTGGGAAAAGCAATATCAAGTACAGTGTCGTTGATAAAGAAACGAATGAATTGATCATTAGCGGTGTGTTTAAGGAATTTGGACAAGCAAGCGATAAATATTATGAATTGAAGGATGAATACGGTCCTTCCAATGTGAAGATGATATTGAAGTGATAAGAGGGAAACCGACGGGTTTCCCTTTTTTCGTATAATGCCAGGAATGAAAATGGCCCGTACAATAAATAATCGGATAAAGGAATAATCAAAGGTTTCCGAATCATATAATTAGATTAAGAGAGTTCTTAACATCCTTTTTTTACAATATACTACAATTTTATTGTAAAGTATGGAATTTGGTGGTAATATAAAGCGCATAAATGTAAACGTTTGCAACATTTTTTTGTGAGGAGGTGATGTAAAAGAAGTACGCTAGACTATGAATTTTATAGAATGAATGGCTTTTATTTTACTAATTTTATGCAAACGTTTTCTTAAAATTGCATGAATATTATGAGAAAAAGGGAGAGTGGGTAGGCATGAGGCGTAAAAAATGGTACGGGGGAATTCTTACTGTTTTATTAATTTTTAGTGTAATTTTGGCAGGATGCTCTTCTTCAACTGGCGGAAACAGCGACTCAAAGGATGTCGTGACGCTCGATATATTTCAATTCAAGGTAGAATTCAAGTCGCAATTCGAGACATTGGCAAAACAATATGAAAAAGAAAATCCAAATGTGAAGATCAAGGTATCGACAGTCGGCGGCGGAAATGATTATAAATCTGCCATAACGGCAAAGTTCGCTTCAGGTGAGGAGCCAGCGGTTTTTAACATTGGCGGACCGGTAGATGTCGCACAATATAAAGATAGATTAACAGATTTAAAGGACACGAAAGCTGCTGCTGCAGCGCTTGACGGTACTTTGGATGGCGTGGAAGAGGACGGGCAAGTCCTTGGACTTCCATTTAACCAGGAAGGATACGGCTTGATCTATAACAAACGAATATTTAAAGAAGCCGGAATTAATCCTGATGAAATTACAAGTTATGAAGCCTTAGAGGCGGCAGTTAAGAAAATCGATTCACAAAAAGACAAATTGAAGCTCGAAGCAGTTTTCGCATATCCGGTAAAAGAGAAGTGGGTGACAGGAAACCATTTATCCAATGTATTCTTATCACCGGAGTTTGATGGAAATGTGTTAGAAGCAAGTAAAGCACCTACGGTTAAATTCACGGATGGTGACAAGTTTAAACAATTGGTCGATATCCAAAATGAGTATTCCGTCCAGCCGACAGCAAGTCTTGATTATTCCCAACAAGTGGAGGAGCTGTTCTCGCTTGAAAAGGTTGCGATCATTCAGCAGGGTAACTGGGTTTATAACACAGTCTATGATATGGATCCTGAGTTAGCTGAAAAGGGAATTGGCATCATCCCGATTCCAAATGGAGACAATGCAGGCATGCCAGTCGGCGTACCGAACTATTGGGCAGTGAACAAGAAATCGGATGAAAAGGTACAGGAAGCGGCGAAGAAGTTCCTCGATTGGATGTATACATCCGAAGCAGGGAAGAAAGCCGTTTTGGAAGACTTTAAATTCATTCCTGCTTATGAAGGATATGATGTAGAAAAAATTGCCGATCCAATTTCAAAAGAAATTTATAAATACTCCCAAGAAGGAAATACGATTGGGTGGGTGTTTAATGGATATCCGGTCGGTTGGAATGATGATCTTGGTGCAAGTGTCCAAAAATACGTAACTGGTAAATTGACTTGGGAGGAACTTGTCCAACAGAACATTGAAAATTGGGAGAAGATTCATAGCAAATAAGCGTTGGGAAATGCAAGTGACCAATCGGCATGAAAAATGTGTCGATTGGTTGTTCCTTATTATAGAAAAGTCGCTGAGGGAATTTGCCTCAATAAGGGATTCATCAAATAACACAGTCATGATCTAAACCCATTAACTATTAAATCATTTGAAGGAGGTCGGTTTCGTTGAGAAATCGGGATGCTGCATATTGGCTGTTTTTGACACCTGTTCTTGCTGCACTCATTTTGGTTGTGATCGTGCCGCTCATCTACGGATTTTATTATTCCTTTACGAACTGGAACGGTTTAGGGACTCCGGATTTCATTGGTCTTAAGAATTATATAGACTTGTTTACGGATAAAGGGTTCCTTGATACATTTTGGTTCACCATTAAATTTTCCGTAGCGGCAATTGTGGTAATCAATATCATCGGATTAAGTTTGGCCCTCATCGTGACTTCGAAAATTAAATCAAGCAACATATTGCGGACAGTTTTCTTTATGCCCAATTTAATTGGCGGCTTGATACTCGGCTTTATTTGGCAGTTCATTTTTATTAAGGTCTTCGGTGCGATTGGTGATTTGACTGGGATCGAAGCATTTAATGGGTGGTTATCAACGACTGATACAGGCTTTTGGGGATTGATCATTTTAACGTCTTGGCAGATGGCCGGATATATCATGATCATTTATATTGCCTATCTGCAGGCTGTTCCTGAAGACTTGATAGAAGCGGCAAAAATTGACGGAGCGAACAGCTTCCAGCGTTTTCGCCATATAACTTTTCCGCTAGTGGCACCTGCTTTTACCGTCAGTTTGTTTTTGACGCTTTCCCACTCGTTCAAGATCTATGATCAAAACCTTTCCTTGACGAATGGAGCTCCCTATAATTCAACTGAAATGGTTGCGATGAACATTGTAAAATCCGCCTTCACCGAAAACGATATGGCATATGCACAGGCAAAAGCCGTTATCTTTTTCGTAATCGTGGCGGTCGTTTCGCTGACACAAGTCTATTTCAATAAAAAACGGGAGGTTGAGCTGTAATGAGGGGAAAATGGAAATTGTGGCTGATTGGATTCATCGGATTCATATTGGCCATATTATGGCTCACTCCGTTTTATTTAATGCTTGTCAATGCTTTTAAAATGAAACGGGATATATTTGCCGATACATTGGGACTGCCTGAAACCTGGACATTCGAAAACTTCACTCAAGCTTTCGAGCAATTGGATTTCCTCCGGACTTTATTCAATTCTTTATTGATATCGGGCGTCAGTGTAGTCATCATCATCATCTTTTCTGCGATGGCAGCATACGCTCTTTCCCGAAACAAAAGTAAAATAAGTTCCCTGCTTTTCTTTGTGTTTGTAGCAGCCATGCTGATCCCGTTTCAGTCTGTGATGATACCGCTCGTTGCCCAATTCGGCCAGCTGGGGATGTTGAACAAGGCCGGACTGATTTTCATGTATTTAGGTTTTGGCTGCAGTCTTTCCATATTCCTTTATCATGGTACTTTAAAAGGGATTCCCCTCTCACTTGATGAGGCAGCAAAGATTGATGGTGCAAACCGCTTTCAAGTATTTTGGTATATCATATTTCCATTATTAAAACCGATGTCCATTACAGTTGGAATCTTAAATGTCATTTGGATATGGAACGACTATTTGCTGCCATCCCTTGTTATTGGCGGTGCAGGATCGGAGACCATCCCGCTTAAATTATTCTTCTTTTTCGGTCAATATACGAAGCAATGGCATCTTGCCTTGGCTGGACTTACTTTATCCATCATTCCAGTCATCATTGCGTACTTTTTTGCTCAGAGGCAAATTATCAAAGGAATTGCAGATGGAGCAGTTAAATAACTATTTAAATATAGGGAATATTAAGCCATGTGCGGTGAACGGGGAGTGTTGATGAATTTGTCTGTTACTATAAAAGACGTTGCAAAAAAAGCAAATGTCGCTCCATCAACGGTATCGCGTGTAATCCATAACAGCCCGACAATCAGTGAAAAGACAAAGCGTAAAGTACGCAAGGTATTAAAGGAAATGGGCTATCATATGAATGAAAATGCCCGGAACTTAGTCACGAAGTCAACTAAGGCCATTGGGATCGTCATGAAAAGTTCGGCAAGGGAATCACTTTATAATCCCTTTTTTCCAGAAGTGATCCGAGGCATCGGGGATTTCTGTAATAAAGAAGGGTACAGTCTTTCCCTGACAACCGGCGAGACGGAGGATGCAATCTTTGAGGATGTCGTGAAAATGGTTCAGGGCAGAAGAGTGGATGGCATGATTGTTTTGTACTCTAAAAAGGACGATAAAGTGGTGCCGTATTTATTAAAGCAGGGCTTCCCGTTCGTTTTGATCGGGAAGCCAAGTACGAACATGAGCGGAATCACGTTCATTGATAACGATAATGTTCAAGCGGCCAGGGAAGTATCGGAGTTTGTAATAAGTCTTGGACATGAGCGAATCGCCTTTTTAGGGGGCAGTCCCGAGTTTGAGGTGATCCAAGACCGCTTGACAGGTTTTCAACAAGCGATGGAGCAGGCCGGGCTGGATGTGCGACAGGAATATATCAAATTGATTCCTTTAAATCGAACGGATGGAATAAAGGCCATTGATGAATTGCTGGAGCTGAAAGAGGCACCAACCGCATTTTTGGTTATGGATCTTTTATTGGGTGTTCTCTTGCTTGGGGTGTTAGCTGAAAAGAACTTGAAAGTGCCAGAGCAAATAAGCGTCGTCTGTTTTAACCACTCAGAATTCATAGAATTTTTAAGTACGCCGCTGACAACGGTTGATATCCATACGTATCAGTTAGGGTTTGAGGCGGCAAAATGCGTGTTCGATCTAATTGCAAATCCGGAAATGATGGAAAAGAGTATCAGTATTCCTACCAAAATCATAAAGCGGGAGTCGCATTTTGTTGCTGAAAAGGAAATTAAATGAAAAATGTAGAAATGTTTTACCAATTAAAGCTTGATTTTTGCTAACATAAATTTACAATATAGATTATCACTATTATTTTTGAAAATTCATACTTACTGAAGTCAATAAGTATGTTCTTATATTTTGATCACACCTAACGCAAACGTTTGCGTTATGGATAAAGAGGTAATAGTTAAACATGAAAAGCAAGTTGCCGTGAAATGAATCTAGAATGGAGGAGGTTGTTCATGAGAGTCCTGGTATGGAATGAGTATCGCCACGAGAAAACAAAGCCTGAAGTGGCAAAAGTATATCCAGATGGTATCCATGGTGCAATTGCTAGCTTTTTACAAAGTGAGCAGGTCGAGGTGAGGACCGCTACTCTCGATGAAGAAGAGCATGGATTAACTGAAGAAGCGCTGGAACGAACCGATGTACTTCTTTGGTGGGGGCATGTTGCACATGATGAAGTTCAGGATGAAATCATTGCAAGGGTCCACAAGCGAGTACTCGAGGGTATGGGTCTCATCGTCCTCCATTCCGGTCATTTTTCAAAAATCTTCAAACGGCTTATGGGCACGACTTGCGATTTGAAATGGCGGGTCGCGGATGAAAAGGAACGGCTTTGGGTTGTCGATCCCAGTCATCCTATCGTTAATGGAATTGGAGAATATATAGAGCTTGAGAAGGAAGAGATGTACGGGGAACATTTTGATATTCCTGCACCAGATCAATTGATATTCGTCAGTTGGTTTGAAGGCGGGGAGATATTCAGAAGCGGCTGCACGTATCAGCGGGGAAAAGGGAATATTTTCTATTTCCGTCCAGGTCATGAAACATATCCTACTTTCCATAATCCGGAGATTCAACGAGTAATTAAGAATGCCGTTGATTGGGTCAAGCCGGAATCTGGAGTCGTAACGAACTATGGGAAAGCCGAACCGTTGGAATCCATCTCAAAGAGATGAAGTGAAGGAGAGAACAAAATGGGCAAAGTGAAGGTAGGAGTCATTGGATGCGGGAGTATCGCAAAAAACAGGCATTTTCCGGAGTATGATGCACATCATGAAACGGAGATCATTGCTGTTTGTGATATTGTGCAGGACCGGGCGAATGCAGCAGCACAAAGGTATGGCGCCCAAGCATATACTGATTATATAGAACTTTTGAAGAATGAGGTGATTGAAGCGATCAGTGTATGTACACCGAATTACCTGCATGCACGCATCACGGTTGCGGCCTTGGAAGCTGGTAAGCATGTCCTTTGTGAGAAACCAATGGCTACTTCTTTGGTGGATGCTGAAAAAATGAATGCAGCAGCAGCGAAAAGCGGCAAAATACTAATGATTGGTCATAATCAGCGTTTTGTTCCTTCTCATCAAAAAGCGAAACAGCTTATTGAGAGCGGGGACCTAGGGAAGGTCTATAGCTTCCGGACGGCTTTTGGACATTCCGGGCCGGAAACCTGGAGCGTGGACGGACTGGAAAGCTGGTTTTTTAAGAAGGATCAGGCAGTCATTGGTGCAATGGGCGATTTAGGCGTTCATAAAGCTGATTTATTACGGTATATCCTTGGAGAAGAATTTGTTGAAGTGGGAGCCTTTGTGGAAACGACTGCCAAGAAAAATACAGACGTTGATGACAGTGCGGCCTGTATCCTCCGGACGGAGAGCGGTATCATCGGAACTCTTACCGCCAGCTGGTCATATGCAAAAGAAGACAATGCTACGGTCATTTATGCGGAAAAAGCGGTATTGCGCCTTGAAGACGATCCGAAATACTCACTGATCATCCATCATGATAATGGAAAGACAGAAACCATCCAATTAGGAAGCATCCAGACTAATGACTCAGAAGGACAGCATGATTCCGAAGTGATCAGCCACTTTGTAAAATGTGTGGTGGATAATGAGGAGCCTCTTGTCTCAGGAGTTGAAGGATTAAAATCATTAAAAGTCATTCTTGGCGCGATGGAATCAAATGCATCCCGAAAAATCATCCGCTTATAAAGGGGTTAAAAGTCATCATGTACAAATTAAAAATGGGTATTATCGGTGCTGGCGGAATTGCCCAAAAAAGGCATATCCCAGCTTTTCAAAAATTTCAAGATAAAGTGGTTTTATACGCCATTCAGGATATAGATGAAATGAAGGCGCGAGAAGTGGCGCGTGAATTTCATATCGAGAAGGTTTTCACCAATTATGAAGAAATGTTTGCTGAAGTGGATGCTGTTACGATTGCAACGCCTAATAAGTTCCATGCAGAGATTTCCATTGCTGCTCTGCAAGCGGGTGTTCATGTGTTATGTGAAAAGCCGATGGCCATTACCACTGAGGAATGTTTAGCAATAACCGAGGCTGCAAACATATCAGGTAAAGTGTTATCGACTGCTTATCATTACCGCTTCATGAAGGAAGCTCAGGCTGCCAAAAAAATGATTCAGGCCGGTGAGATCGGTGAACCGTATGTAGCGCGTGTACAGGCAATCAGACGACGCAAAGTCCCTGGCTGGGGAGTTTTTACAAGCAAGGAATTGCAAGGCGGAGGAAGCGTGATCGATTACGGATGCCATTTGCTTGATTTGGCATTATGGCTGATGGATGACCCAGAACCGATTGAAATCGTAGGTTCGACATATAATTATGTCAGTAAGGGTGTCGATCAGGTCAATTTATGGGGGAATTTCGATGCCTCGGTTTTTGAAGTGGATGACCATGCCACTGCATATATCAAATTTGCCAACGGAGCATCGCTATTATTCGAAACATCCTGGGCCGCGAATATCCGTGAAGAAGCAACTGTTTTGAGTTTATCCGGAACGCAGGGCGGACTTGATGTGTTCCCTCTAGTCTTGAATCAGGCTAAGCACGGCATGCTTTTAAATAGTGAAGCAGTATGGATGCCAGGGGAAGATACACCAGACCTGCAACAGGCAGAGAACTTTATTAATAGCTGCCTAGGATTGGCAGAACCATTGGTAAAACCATCGGAAGCCATGAAAGTTTCAAAAATAATCGAAGCCATTTATCAAAGCTCGGCAAGTGGGAAGGTCATGAGCATAAATTAATGAAAAAGGTGAGGTGGGGCATGTGAAATTAGGGATCTTTACAGTGCTATTTGCTCAAAAATCATTCGAGGATATGCTTGATTATGTCGCGGATTCCGGATTAAAAACAGTTGAAATCGGTACAGGCGGGTATCCAGGGAATATCCATTGTCCACTTGATGAACTGCTGGAAAGTGAAGAAAAGCGCCAAAAATACCTCGAATCCGTTCAAACAAGAGGGTTAACGATCAGTGCATTCAGCTGCCACGGCAATCCAATCTCTCCAGATGAAGCATTCGCTAAAGAAAGTGATGAAACACTGATTAAAACAATCAAGCTTGCATCCTTACTGAACGTCCCGGTCGTCAATACCTTTTCCGGTACAGCAGGTGATCACGAAGGAGCTAAATATCCAAACTGGCCCGTCGCCCCATGGCCGAATGAGTATACAGATGTGCTGAAATGGCAATGGGAAGAAAAATTGATCCCCTATTGGAAAAAGGCGGCCGCCATTGCCGATGAACACAATATAAAAATCGGCCTTGAACTGCATGGGGGCTTTCTTGTGCACACACCCTACACCTTGTTAAAACTTCGGGAAGCTACATCTGATGCAATAGGCGCCAACCTTGATCCAAGCCATCTTTGGTGGCAGGGCATCGAACCAGTCGGGGCCATCAAAATCCTCGGGAAAGCGGGAGCAATCTACCACTTCCACGCAAAAGACACATACTTGGATCAGGATAACATCAATATGTATGGGTTAACCGACATGCAGCCATATGGAAATATCCAGAGCCGTGCCTGGAACTTTCGCTCGGTAGGATGCGGCCACAGCCTGCAAGAGTGGTCCGACATCATGAGTGCCCTTCGCACATACGGTTACGATTACGTCGTCAGCATCGAACACGAAGATCCGCTAATGTCAGTTGAAGAAGGCTTCCAACGGGCCGTAACCAATCTGAAAACTGTACTCATAAACGAAAGCCCAACTGATTTATGGTGGGTATAATTTAGAGTTGATAACGAGCAGCCTAACGAAGGTTGCTTTTTATGTTGTTCGTTGCTCATGAAAAAGTGGAATTAACGAGTAAAAGTGTAAAACTCACGAGTAAAGAGGATTAATAATATGTTATCTTTTTCGCATCAATTGTGTTAGAGACAAACATATTATGTATGACCCTTTCCACCCTTACTTTTAAACGGGTTCTTGGAACTGTCAATATACCGAAATCTTTCGCCTTTCTTAATATACGTGTAAACAAGAAGCATAGGAGGAAGTAAAGGCTTCATAAAAGAAATTAGCTGTATCCAATGGAGATAGCTGGTTTTTAAAAAAAATTCAAGTTGACAGTCACCTACTACGTGTTACAGCATACTCTATAGTAAGTAGCACTGGATACCAACAGCACTGAATAGTGAAGTTGCAAAAATGTTATTAAGAATAGGAGTTGACACCTCTGCTACTCGGTGTTACAGTTTAGTTGTAATAAGTAATACTAAATAGCGTGAATACATTACCAAAAAGCTATTCAGTAAAAATTCCCCTCAGAACTAAGTTACAAGTCACAAAATAGAGGAGGCTCTGAACATGGAAAATTTAACTGAAATGCTGAAAGGTTCGCTGGAAGGCTGCGTGTTGGAAATCATCAGCCGCCATGAAACCTATGGCTACGAGATTACCCGCCGCCTGAACGAGCTTGGGTTTACTGAAGTCGTGGAAGGGACGGTCTACACCATCCTCGTGCGATTAGAAAAGAAAAAACTGGTGAACATAGAGAAGAAACCGTCAGATATGGGGCCGCCCCGAAAGTTTTACTCACTTAATGAGGATGGCCGCCAGGAACTCGAATTGTTTTGGAAAAAATGGGATTTTGTCTCATCCAAAATCAATGTCTTAAAGTCAGTCTAGCTTCATAAGATATTCCGTACGCTATTTTTGGAGTGTTTTGATCAGCTTTATCAATAAGGAGGAAAAATAACATGATGGAATTGTTCAAGAAAATGATTGGTGATAAAAAAGAGTATAAAATGATGATGGCACGGGTTGAAGCCTTGCCAGAGGACTACCAGTTTGTATTTAAGAAAATACAAAACTACATGTGGAATTTCTCAGCGGGCAACGGGATGGATATGCTGCACATGCAGTATGAATTAATCGAGTTGTTCGAAGCCGGTGCGGCGGAAGGCAGACAAGTGCTGGAAATCACTGGGGATGACGTCGCGTCCTTTGCCGACGAACTAGTGGCAAATGCTAAAACCTATTTCGCCAAGTATCGTGAAGATTTGAATGATAGCATCTTGAAGCGACTGGGAAAAAATAAATTCAATAAATAATGCCGACTGAATAGCTGGTTACAAATGTGAATTGCCACCTTCGCTATTCAGTTATATTTTTAACACGGTAGTAAGTAATACGGAATATCAGTCAGACTAAATAGAGGAAAATAGGCAATCTAGTTCTGCTATGCGCTCGAACGGATAATTACGAAACTTACAAGCGGCCTTGCCGCGCTATTAAAAGGAGGAAAAAAGTATGAGCAATGCAGCGATTTCTGTTAAAGGGTTAAAAAAATCCTTTAAAGACAATGAAGTCTTAAAGGGGGTGGATTTTGAGGTGCGGCGTGGCGAAATTTTCGCACTGCTGGGCTCAAATGGAGCAGGCAAGACGACGACGGTCAATATCCTCTCGACTCTGATGAAGGCCGATGGCGGCGCAGTAGGTATTTGCGGCTTTGACGTCCAGAGTCAACCGGATAATGTTCGCCAGAACATCAGCCTGACAGGGCAGTTTGCAGCTTTAGACGGTATGCTCACCGGGCGGGAAAACCTGATGATGATCGCCAAGTTGCGGGGAGTTTCCAATCCTGCTCAAGTCGCCGACAATCTGCTTGCGAGATTCAGCCTGACCGATGCGGCCAACCGCCGGGCGGATAAATATTCCGGCGGGATGAAGCGCCGGCTTGACATCGCCATGAGCCTGATCGGGACGCCAGAAGTCATTTTTCTCGACGAACCGACGACAGGGCTTGACCCCGAAGCGCGGATTGAAGTCTGGGATACCGTCAAGGAGCTTGCCGGCGGAGGCACGACCATCTTGCTGACGACCCAGTACCTGGAGGAAGCCGAACATCTGGCGGATCGTATTGCCATCCTGCATGGCGGAAAAATCATCTCGACCGGGACCCTTACCGAACTCAAGGAGATGTTCCCGCCAGCGAAAGTGGAGTACATCGAGAAGCAGCCGACATTGGAGGAAATTTTCCTCGCGATCATCGGCAAAAAGGAGGAAATTTAAATGAAAAGTAAAACAGGGGTATTACTAGGACGTTTAATGCGCAACATCATGCGCAGCCCAGATACAATTATCACGGTGGCGATTACGCCGATTATGATGCTGCTGCTGTTTGTCTACGTATTTGGCGGCGCAATAGATGCAGGCACAGACAACTACGTCAATTATTTATTGCCGGGAATCTTGCTGATGGCTATCGCATCCGGCGTCGCTTACACTTCCGTGCGGCTGTTTACGGATGTAAAGAGCGGACTGATGGCACGTTTCATCACCATGCCCATCAAGCGCTCGTCGGTATTGTGGGCTCACGTGTTGACCTCGCTTGTTTCCAATGCGCTTACTGTCGTGGTGGTTATCCTTGTCGCGCTCTTGATGGGCTTCCGTTCCAACGCTGATATCCTGGATTGGCTTGCGGTAGCTGGGATACTCGGGCTGTTTACGCTAGCGCTGACATGGCTGGCGGTCATTCCCGGATTGACAGCGGGGTCTATGGAAGGGGCGACAGCCTACTCATACCCGCTGATTTTCCTGCCGTTTATCAGTTCAGCCTTTGTTCCCACGGAAACCATGCCTAAAATTGTCCGTGCGTTCGCTGAGAACCAGCCCGTGACTTCAATCGTGAATGCGATTCGTGCCCTCTTGTATGAAGGGTCTGTTGGCAACGATATTTGGATCGCGCTTGCCTGGTGCGTCGGCATCATGGTCATCGCTTACTTCTTCGCCAGTAAAGCATTTAAACGCCAGTTAGGGTAAGTACACCATAAAGGGATTGGCCAAATTAATGGTCAGGCGATGCGATGAAAGCATTGCTATCACATGGAAGGCTGCTTGAATGCCGGGGCAACCATCACATGGAAACCCACAAAATTGCTGTGATTAGTGGCGGCTCGATCAGTTATCCCAACGCGAGGTTTGCATGCATGTTCCGAGTAAAAGTGGAAAATTCACGAGTAAAAAAACAGCAAAACTCACGAGTAAATCCGCAAAACTAAAAAGCAAATGATTGCTGTAAATTCTTCTGTAATTAAAAAAACGATGCCCCCGGAATTCTGGGGGCATCTTCATTATCATCTTTGCCTTGGGGTGTAATCCAATTCCTTAAATAGTTCCGTCAATTCATCCTCGGTCAGGTCGCGCCATTGTCCGTTCGCCAGTCCGTCCAGATGGATGTTCATGATCCGGATTCGATGTAAATCACGGACTTCATAGCCCAGTGCGGAGCACATACGGCGGATTTGTCTGTTCAGTCCTTGCATCAAAGTGATGTTAAATGTATATTTGGTCAACTGCTCAACTTTGCAAGGAAGTGTTTTCGTATCCAAAATCTCCACTCCGGAGGACATATCTTTAATGAAGGACGCGGTAATTGGCTTATCCACGGTTACGATGTATTCTTTTTCATGCTTGTTTTCTGCACGAAGGATTTCATTTACGATGTCTCCGTCATTTGTAAGAAGGATCAGACCGCTTGAGTCCTTGTCCAGCCGTCCGATATGAAAAATGCGAAGCGGATGATTTACAAAATCAACGATATTCCCTTTTATGTGTTTTTCGGTCGTACTTGTAATCCCTATCGGTTTATTCAGTGCAATATAGACATTTTGCTGTTCGACTTTTATCGGCTTGCCGTCGACACGGACATCATCGCCGGGTTCAGCTTGACTGCCAAGCTCAGCTACCATGCCATTAATCGTCACACGGCCATCGGCTATCCATTTGTCTGCGCCTCGTCTCGAGGTAATTCCGGATTCACTGATAAATTTATTGATCCTCAACTAAAGCACACCTTTACATTCAGATTTTCTTCTTTAAAGGATAACGTAAATCATGGTGCATAGACAAGGGGAAAAGACAGAAAGCGTTCGTTGGTTAGAATTACTGGATGTTCTTTACATGTTCCTCGTGACAGCTGCCGGATATGCCTTTTTCTTTTTGCTTGTCAGGTAGACACCTATAAAGACCAGGATGCCACCGAGGATTTGGATGAGCGAAATCGCATGACCTAAAACCAGGCTAAGGATGGCGGTAAATACAGCAATCAGATTCAGGTAAATTCCAGCCTGGCCGGCATTGATATGACGAAGGGAAACATTCCAGAATATAAATGAGCCGACAGACGGGAAGATTCCAATATATAAGAGACCCGTGATGGCTTTACTGCTTAATTCAAGGTTCATTCCCGAACCAATGGCAAATGGAGCGACGAGAATCAATCCGAGAAATACGGAAACGGCAGTAGCAGAGATGATCGGAATGTTTTTCAGTTTTTTACCGATTATTGAATAGAAGGTCCAAACGAGAATCGCCAGGATCATCAATAGATCGCCTTTATTATAGGTGAGCTGGAAAATATCCAGAAGGTGTCCTTTTGTCAAGACCAATAAAACGCCGAATAAAGAAATGATAAGTCCGAGTGCATGGAGGGATGAAATTTTCTCCTTTAATAGCAAAGCGGAAAAAAGAACAATTAAGGCAGGGTTCATGGAATTGACAAGAGCGGCATTCATGGAAGTTGTATAGGTTAAAGCCCAATAAAGGAAAAAATTATAACTGATGATCCCGAGCACACCCAAAACTAATAGTAATTTCCAGGCTTTCCATACAGTCTTCCAGTGTGGCTTTTCAATCCACTGCGCTAAAGGAAACAATAAGAAAACGGCAATTAGCCATCGCGCAAATGTTAGCTGGATCGGGGAAAGTTCTGTCACAACGTATTTTCCGAAAATGTAATTACCGGCCCAGAACAAATTTGCCAAGATAAGAAATAAAATAACAATAGATTTTTTCATAAGACTGCCTCTTCCTTAATTTATGGAATATTCACTAAATATAACAAAGTAGAGGTACCTAAGCAATATAGAGAGCCTACGGTTAATTTAAGTACAAGGATGAACCGCAGAGCAGGATAAAAAGGCCGTTCAGCTTAAACTGAACAGCCTTTTTCACATCTATAATTAAGCGAAAATGGCACTGATTTCGGCAATTTCGTCCATGGTTAAATCGACATCCAATGCTTGTAAGTTGCGTGTGACCTGTTCTGGCTTTTTCGCTCCGGGAATGAGTACATCAATCGAGTGCCGAGTTAAATACCAAGCTAGGACGACATCGGCAACTTCGGTATGCTTCCTGTTGGCTATCGCCCGTACTTCTTCCACTTTTTGCAGGTTGCTTACAAAGGCTTGTCCTTGGAAAAGCGGACTTTTTGCCCGGCCGTCATCGAATGTTGATTCCTGATTATATTTGCCGCCGAGCAGACCGGACGCAAGCGGGAAATAAGGAATGAAGGAAATATCATTTTCGGCTGTATATGGCAGCAGGTCTTGTTCTGCCTCACGTTTGAATAGATTGTACTCGGATTGCAGGACATCGACATAGCCGTCTTTATTCGCTTCCTTCAATTGTTCGAACGAAAAGTTCGAGACGCCGATTGACTTGATTTTACCTGCATCCTTCAATTCCTTTAAGGCACCTACTGCTTCATCTTTAGGAGTATCGCGATCAGGGAAATGGATATAAAATAAGTCGATGTAGTCTGTTTGGAGCCTTTTTAGACTCGAGTCCACGGCATCTTTCAGAAAAGCCGGAGAGTTATCAAATACGATGTTGCCATCGACAAATTTATGTGCCCCTTTAGTGGCAAGGACTATGTCATCGCGTCTGCGACTCTCTTTAAGGATTTCACCGATAAGTTCTTCTGAACGCTCAGGACCGTAAATGTAAGCTGTATCCCAAAAGTTGATTCCCTCTTCCAACGCCGTTCTCAAAACATCCCTTCCTGTATCCTCACTTAGATTAGGGAAAAGGTTATGTCCGCCAATTGCATTCGTGCCAAGGCCAATCGGATTTACATATAGATCTGTTTTACCAATACGGGTTTGCTTAGACATATTACTTATCATCTCCTTTGACCCCATCATAACAAAAAGCGGATGTCTATTTCCAAAATAAAGCAATGCAGGCGTGCACAAAATAAGCAGATGATCTGTAAAATCACCTGCTTACTTCATTATTATAGTGTTTCGATTTCCAACTCCTCAGCTGGCGCTGTTTGTCCGATTTGACTGAGCAAAACGCCAAGGGCTGTACCGACGAGAGCAGGGATGATCCACTCCATGCCGTAGGCGGAAAGGGGAAGGACATCACTCAAGGTTTGCACCGGTCCTAATTGTAGGCCGAAAGCATTCAGTCCATCCATCAAGGCGAAAACTCCTGTGAAAGTCATTGCACTGCGATAAACCTTCTTCGGGTTTTTGAAATGACGGCTGAAGAATGTCAGGACAATCAGGACGATCGTTAACGGATAAGCCATCACAAGGAATGGTACCGATACTTTCAGAATTTGATTCAGACCCATATTTGAAAGGATGAAACCGACGATTGTTACAATCAGAATGACGGTTTTATAGTTCAGTTTGGGGAAAAGTTTCGAGAAATACTGTCCGCAAGCAGTGGTCAATCCGACAACGGTGGTGAAGCATGCTAAAGTGAAAATGATGCCGAGAAGGACCTTTCCGCCAGTTCCAAGTAAAAGGGTCGATGCGACAGTGAGGATATCCGTTCCGTTTTCGAATGAACCATCTGCTGCCATGCGTGCTCCGATTACTCCTAAGGAGATATAAACTAAAGAAAGCAAAACACCAGCGATGAGACCCGCTTTTACTGTATATCTCGTCAATTGCTTTCGTTCTGAAATCCCCCTTTGCTGGATTGAAGTAAGGATGACGATCCCAAAAGCCAGGGAAGCTAAAGCATCCATCGTGTTGTAGCCTTCAATGAACCCTTTCGAAAATGCTCCTGCAGCATATTCTTCGGTTGGAGCTTGGAATGGAGCATCAAGCTTTACGAACCCAACGACACAGAGAATGACCATGGATAAAAGAAGAACGGGTGTAATCCAGCGTCCCATGAAGGTTTCCATTTTTTCTGGATTCAATGAAATGGCATAAACGATGATGAAAAATACGGTTGTGAACATGAATAGAAATAGTGATTGATTCATTGAGTCTCCAAGATACGGCTTGAAGCCCATTTCATAGGCAACATTCGCATTCCGCGGAATGGCGAGGAACGGCCCGATGCTTAAATAGATGATAACCATGAACAACGTGCTGAATAGTGGATGTACACGGGCACCGATGGTTTGTGCCCCGCCCTTAACAAGTGAGACTGCAAGAAGCACCAAAATTGGCAGGCCGACTCCGGTGGCGACAAAACCGGCAATGGCCGGCCAGAATGAAGTTCCTGAAGATGCTCCTAAAAATGGAGGGAATATAAGATTCCCCGCTCCGAAGAACATTGAGAAAAGCATAAGGCCGATAAATAATGTGTCTGTTTTTTTCATGGTGATTTCTCCTTTTTTTTAAAATGATAACTCTCGCCGACTGGCCTGAAAAAGGCTAATTAAAGTGTTTTGTGCAAATAAAAAACTCGCCCCTGAAAATCAGGGACGAGTTTGTGCTCGCGATACCACCCATATTCCGCACTACAAAGAAGCTGCGGCACTCAGTCAACGTACGAATTCATACGTGATCCATTGTAACGGCGGAAACCCGTCAAAGCCTACTTCATTTTCAGCTTTGCATCTCAGAGATGATTTTCGGATAGGCCTTGGACATCGACTTCCACCACATGTCGACTCTCTGTGGAACAGGGTTCCCATCTTACTCTTTCTCTTCATAGATTTTATAATATAAAGACAATTTAGCAAATTCTGATTATGAAGTCAACATAATTTATCATAAATCCTTTAAAAGGAGCAGGAAATTAGTCCCTCGTTAGCGAAACTTCCTTTATCCAGAGGATTTTTTGAACAAGAATAGGCTATAACTCCCTATTATCTTTCTAATCCCAACTATATTATAATAGAAGGCAGAACACTAAAGGAGACAACAGTATGTCTGAAAATAAAAAGTTAAGCCTGGCGGATGCAGTCAAACAAAAACTGGCTCAAAAGCAAGCGGGATTAAGTAAAGATAAACTGGAAACAGGCGTTGTGAAAAAAACGAAACAGCTTAAAAGCCAGTTGACCAAAAAGCCGAATAACCAACGTAAGCGTACAGGGGTATAATCCTAATTTGTCAAAGGACAAGTACTGTTCGGAGCTTATCAGAGAGCAGTTACCTTTTATGAATGAGGGTACTGCTTTTTTATATGGAAGAGGCAGGGGGATTTTGCTTTTTACCGTTTATAGGTAAGTTGAAGGGTGGGCTTCTGGTAATTTAGAGGGATAAAGAATGGTTCGCTCACCTCTAGAAAAAACATATTTTCTCGAATATGGAAATGACATCTCTGTATCGGTTTATTAAAAACATTACAGTTCCAATTGTTTCTGTTTTAAAATTGTAAGAGTGGTGACATGTTGTTACCATATTGTTTTGCTAAAATAACATTTTAAGGTTTTGTAAATGATTTTTTAACTAAAGGAACCTATAGATTGAATGTTAGGTCTACTAGAAGGCTTATAGAATCAGTGATTATCCTTTAATTGAAAATATGAAATATATCGGGGGAATAAAGATGGACGAACGTCTGATCGGAAAAAAATATTATGAAACGATGATTGAGGATACAAGGAAGCACCCCATTCAAGCTTTGGGTGAAATGTTTCTCGTGGAACAAAAAAAGGAAAGAGCGGATTTAACCGCAATTCGATTTGCTCAAGGAGAAGTATATTTTCAGCATCATGACTATGAGGCAGCCATTTTTAAATGGGAAAACATAGAAGGGGAACTTGGTTCATGGGCGAAGAAAAACATCGCTGATGCTTATTTTGAACTGGAAATGTATTCAACCGCAGAGGATATCTATAAATCCGTCGATACGGATGAAGCGGTCTTGAAAACAGAGGTTCTTTTGCAACTGTTTTCCCTGTACATAGTGGAATCGAGAAATGACCTGGCTTCCAATGTCGTGAAAGAAGCAGTCGAGTTCCAACCGGACTACCCGAATGTCACGGAAATTGCACGTGCCTTTTTTGAAGAACAAAAGGATTGGAACAGTGCGGTGGTATTAGCGGCGAATGAAAGTATCCGTACAGAATCAATGGGCTGGTTCGATGTGCTGAAAACGTATATCCAGCAAGGTGTTGCCCAATCGATGGATCCGGATTATTTTTCAACTGTCCTTGGTTCGCTATACACACTCGACCAGGAACGTTTCGAAAAGGTGACGGTTGCCCTTTGGAAAAACTATAAATATACGGATTCTTATTTCGAATGGCTGAGAGTGATTAATAACTTGATAGATACCATCGAATTGAACCATGCGGATGTATGGGAAGAGCTTTCCGTCTATTACAGGGATGCATATGCAGGTCTGTTAGAAGGAACGCACCTAATCAAGGAATTAAGTCCTGTCGTGCCAAGGTTGCTTGAAAACTGGCTCAAAATCGCAGACGGGGAGCTCTCGCTGTTTGCGGCGGCATCCGCGTTGTCCTGGAATGAAATCTTCCCGGATACGATCAATGCGTTGGTCATTCAGGACGCAGAGAGCCTGCTTTCGAAATCGCCTAAATTGGGTGGCGGACTGGAAGCGGGAGAGAAACTGTTCAATTCCATTATCCAGTGGGCTGAAGATAATGATTTAAAGGTTGGCAATAAGCTTAAATGGATGGTAGACGGGCTTAAGGATACCCGGAATTTCAATCTTCTTCTTGCTGGAAGCACAGGAAATGGCAAGACATCCTTTATTCAGTCAATCGTTGGTGAGAGCATTGCCGCTGAAGATCATTCGTCACTAGTCAGTGTCAAAGATGGGGATGATTTGGAAATCCTTGAAATTACCGATACAGATAGCAAAGTTGTCGAGGAGCTAACTGATTTGGATGAAACACGCCGCCAGCGCGGGACTATTGTCGATGTGACCATCATCAGTGACTACCTAAGGAATAATCATCTGCGATTATTGGATACTCCTGGGTTCAATGGGGAAAAAAGCGTGGAATCCGATTTCCAGGGCTATTTACATGGCAGTGATGGATTGATGTTCGTTCTTGACGCCCGGGCGCCTTTCACCGGCAGCGAACGGGATCTGTTATTGGAAATTCAAATGATGGCTCCGAAACTGCCGATTCATTTCTTATTAAATAAAATGGATACGATATACAGTGATCAGGTCGCAGTCCGGATGGAAGACGAAACATGGGATAAAGTGAATGCCTATTTCCCGAATGCGAAAGTATTCGCTTTCTCTAAACATTATGACAGCCGGCAGCAATTGAAGGACCTTTCAGCCTTCCTTCAATCGAATTATCAAGATGATAATTGGAAGGAAAGAAGATCTGAAAAAATCCTGGCATTCATTCGTAAAACTTTATCTTATCTGTTAGAAAAACGGGCAGCCAATGAGCGGAAATGCGAGCATTCCATCTCTTGGAATGAACAGATGGAAGTCAAGCTGAATGGGGCTGTCAACCAATTGGCTGATTTGGAAAAAGAGAAAAGTGAAAATATCATAAGGTCGTATCGTTCGCTTAAGGACGAAGTGAAAAGTCAGCTTTATTCAAAAATTCCTGAATTACTGAGGGATTGCTCTAAATCGTTAACGGAAAGCAGTGATTTCAGTCAGGTCCATGTACAGTTAAATCAGGAAATGAATGAGCGGATTCAAAACTTCATTTCTGACAAGATCATGCCTCAATATTACCGTTCTCTTCAAGACTGGATTGCCAGTTCCCAAATGGAGTTCTCACAAAGCCAGCAGTTTATGGATGAGATGAGTGCCGGTTTCAATGAATTATACAAAGAAGAACGGATTACGCTTGCAGGCGACTTCAGAGTATTGGATGACTGGCGCCGTGATGCCGACCGGATGACAAGCAGCATCCGCATCGAAAACGTCAATATCCTTTTGCGCAGGACTCCATCTCAATTACTGCTTAAAGGGGCAGGGAAGCTGTTTGGGGCGATACCGCAAAATAAAGCCAATATGTACAATCGTTATAAGAAATACCTGGAAAGTGAAGATTACCTGGATGTTGCGGAAATGATCACGGAGCGTTTCCTTACCCAATTTGGATTGTTTGAAAAATCTTTGGATCGTGACATCTCCCTTTTCTATCGCGGTTCATTTGCATTACTTCAAAAAACGATAGAGCAAACGCAGACTGAAATAAAAGACTACCAGGCTGCATTGGAGCATATGAAACAAAATCCGGAAGTTTACCGTGACCCTATCACTTTGTTCGAAGTGAAATTAAGGCAGTTGGAGCGGCTTGAAAAGATTGAGAAAAAGCGTCTAGCCCAGCTTCAAAGAAAATAAAAAATAACGGGGAACATTTCAAATATTCAAAAATCTATTGACTTTACGACTATATCCCTATAAAGTGATAATTACAAAAACGTAACACGATATATCTCTTATCAAGAGTGGCGGAGGGACTGGCCCTAAGATGCCCAGCAACCGTTCCATTAGGAATTGGTGCTAAATCCTGCAAAACAGAAATGTTTTGACAGATAAGAGAGGGACAAGTCTGCAAAACAGCCGATTAAACCTCTCTATATTAGAGAGGTTTTTATTTTGGGATTTACACCAACTTAACTGATGAGACTAATAAGAAAAAATGGAGGGAAACAAGATGAAAAGGTCTATTAAAGGTATATTCATTTCAGCCATCGCTTCGGCTTTGCTTTTAACGGGGTGCTCTACAGGTCAGAGTTCCACAGAGTCGAAGAAAGAAGAAAAAGTATCATTTGAAAATGTTCCGGAAAGATTCGCTGATGGAGATGGAGCCAGAATCAAAGTGATCCGTAAAATTGGCGGTGATGATCATACGGCCCAATACCTGGCGGGGGCGAAGGAAGAAGGAGAAGCACTGGGGTTTCAAGTGGATACGTACACAGCCAATGGTGATACGGCTAAATTCCATGATGCGATAGCGCAGGCTTTGGAGGAAGATTATGACGGCTATATCATTTCACATGGTGATGATGCAGCAACTGTGAATGACGTTCAAAAGTTGGTTGATGCAGGTAAAAGCGTTGTCACATTCGATTCAATAAGCGATCTATCTAAAATAGAAGGCGTGACATTAACTTCACAAGATGATGAAGCGTTGGCAACACTGGCTTTTGATAAGCTGATAAAAGAACAGAAAGGTAAAGCGGCAATTGCATACCTTTGGGTGGACGGTTTTCCTCCAATGGTAAGAAGAAATGCAGTCTATCAGGAAAAATTAAAAGAAAATCCTGGGATCAAAGAAGTCGAAAGGTTCGGAGTGGCATCTGCTGATACATCGGTTCAGACACAAAATGCTGTAGCCGCAATGCTGAATAAATACCCTAAAGGTAAATTGGATGCCATTTTCGCAACATGGGATGCCTTTGCTATCGGTGCAGCCCGGGCGATTAAAGAGGCGGGCCGCGATGAAGTGAAGATATATGGAATAGATGTCTCGAATGCAGATCTCCAGGAAATCCAATCGGCTGATAGCTCATGGTCCTACACGGCAGCAGTAGATCCCAAGTTGATCGGTGCAGTAAATATGAGGATATTGGCTAAAAAATTAGCGGGCGAAGAAACGCCGCAAACCTATGACTTGGAGGCTTCACTTATTTCACAAAAGCAAATCCAAGCGTCTAAAGAAGCGGTGAACATGGCAAATCTGTCAGGTATTGTCGATGGCTGGGGTGTATCGACGGAATTTGAAGAAGATTGGATGAAAGTTTTGAAAGATCATTATAAAAATTAAAAAGAGACACTCTCTTTCAAGTAGAAGGGAGTGTCTGTTCAATAAGGGGGAATGGACATGGGCACGCAACTAGAAATGAAGAAGATTTCGATTGAATTTCCGGGGGTGAAGGCGCTGAGTGATGTTGATTTTTCCGTAAAATCGGGGACAGCCCACGCATTGGTCGGTGCAAACGGAGCAGGGAAATCGACGTTAATGAAAGTATTATCGGGAGCCCATGTTCATTATTCAGGTGACATTTATATTGATGGGGTGAAGAGGGATATCCGCTCGCCAAAAGCGGCTCAAGAACAAGGCATTCAAATTGTTTATCAGGAAGTGGATACCGCCCTCATCCCTTATTTAACGGTTGGGGAAAATGTAATGTTGAATGATATGGTCCAAAACATGGGAAAAAAACAGATGGTCCAATGGAAAGAGCTGCATAACCAAGCGGCTTCTATTCTTGAAGATATGAAAATTCGTGTCCCTTCGAAAAAGCTGGTAAGAGACCTTACCTTGGCTGAAAAACAGATGGTCCTGATAGCAAGAGCCGTTTCGACAGAATGCAAATTCCTGATTCTCGACGAGCCAACTGCTCCGTTAAGTCATACGGAGACGACAGAACTTTTTCGAATTGTAAATGAATTAAAGCAAAAAGGCGTGGGAATCATTTTCATTTCACATCGTCTGCCCGAAATTTTTGAAATCTGTGAGGAAATTACAATCATGAGGAATGGGGAGCGTGTCACATGTCGAAAGAAGGAAGACATAACCCGTACCGAAGTCGTAGAGAACATGCTTGGAAAAACCATGGATGAACAGTTTCCTGAAGTGAATGCTTCGATTGGCGACGTTATTCTGGAAGTGAACGGATTGTCAGATGCAGAGAAAGTTAAAAATGTCAGTTTGAATATTAAAGCAGGCGAGATAATCGGCTTGGCAGGGTTGGTCGGGGCTGGGAAAACGGAGCTGTGTAAAACCCTTTTCGGCCATACGTCCATCACAGCGGGGGAAGTCATCCTGAATGGTCGAAAGCTTTCCTTGAAATCACCGCACGAAGCAGTAAAAAGCGGTCTGGCACTTGTACCTGAGGAACGCAGGAAAGAAGGGGTCCTAGTTCAGGAATCAGTCTCGGCGAACTTGACGGCAGCCAGTCTTGGCAAATTCTCCAAGACATTCAGCTTCGTGAATCGCAAGGCGGAAAAGGAAAGAGCGAAGGAAATGATCGCAAGCCTCGGCATTAAAACTCCTTCAGGGGAAGTGAATGTCGAAAACCTTTCAGGTGGCAATCAGCAAAAAGTTGCCATCGGGAAATGGCTTATGGCCGATGCGGATGTATACATATTCGATGAACCAACGAAAGGGGTCGATGTTGGAGCCAAGAAGGATATATTCGAATTGATTGCAGAGCTTGCAAGGAATGGGAAGGCGATCATTTATGCATCATCCGAGCTTTCCGAAATCATTGGCATTACCAACCGGACATATGTGTTATATGACGGGAGCACTGTCATCGAATTAGAAACAAGTAAAACGAATGAAGAAGAACTACTATTCTATTCAACAGGAGGAAAATAGAATGAGCATACCCAATCCTGTTACACAGACAGCGAAAGTGAAGAAAAAGGTGGAACTATTCGACTTTTTCTATAAATACGGCACAATATTGACGATTATCATTCTGATTGGAATTTTTGCCGTGTCCAATCCATCTTTCATTCAAACTACGAATCTGGTCAACATCCTGCGTTCCATTTCAATCGTGACCATCATTGCGATCGGCATTACGATATCCCTGACCGTCGATGGCTTCGACCTTTCCGTCGGCTCCGTCGCATCATTGGCCAATGCCATCGTCATCTCGATGTTTGTCTGGTTTTCACAGGAGACATTAATTGCCATATTAGCTGCGATCGGTGCCTCACTTGTCGTAGGCGCCTTGAATTCATTCATGATCGTTAAATTGAGAATTCCCGACATGCTGATGACTTTGGCTACCATGTTCATTATCCAGGGAATTGCCCTTACCTATACAAAAGGGGCCACGGTTTCGCAAAATATGGTCATGCCAGACGGGACGTTCGCAACAGGACTGATCAGCCCGTTTTTCGCCAAAATTGGCCAGGTACCGTGGATAATCCTGATCATGGCCGTCATTGTGATAGCGACCCATATCTTTTTGACTTATACGAAGCACGGTCGTTATATGTACATTATTGGGGGAAATAAGGAAGCGGCGAGACTTTCCGGGATATCGGTCAATAAATACAAAATCCTTGCCTACCTGCTTTCAGCTCTATTAGCTGCAATCGGGGGTATTGTCCTAGCTTCAAGGGTCATGACATCGGAAATCAATTCAGGTTCCCCCTATTTAATGGACGCCGTTGCAGCAGCCTTCATTGGTTCCTCCGTTTTAGGAGCGGGAAAACCGAATGCCTTTGGAACCTTTGTCGGTGCAGTCCTGATAGGAATCCTTCAAAATGGTTTGATCATGATGTCCGTTCCGTATTATGCGATGGATATCGTCAAAGGAACAGTGCTGGCACTTGCGCTCGCGGTAACCTATTACAAGCAAAAACATTAAAATGTATTCGTTGCTTTACTCTACAAAAATCCAAAAATATGAAAAAATCCTGTTGTAATGCAACAGGATTTTCCTTTTTAAAAAGGGATGGGTTAAGGGGGTCGTCATCATTTTACTTACGCTAAAATGGCGGCAGGAGCACTTTTTGAACCCTCATTGTTGGAGTATAAAGATTGACCGCAACCTTATTTACCTTTTAATAAGATTGATAATGATCTATTGTAAAGTATGAACATTCATATCATATACTTATCTAAAGGAGAGTGTAGACTTATGCGCGAAACCTGTGTTCCGGCAGGTGTGAAACCGAATGAAACTGGCTTTGGATATACGCTGTCCTTGATAGGCGGCAAATATAAAATGATCATAATGTATTGGCTGTCTGAAAATAAGGTCATGCGTCATAATCAGCTGAAGCGAAGCATCGGTACCATTTCCTTTAAAACGCTAAGCATCATGTTAAAAGAGTTGGAGGCAGACGGCCTTATCATACGCAAGGAATTCCCCCAAATACCTCCAAAAGTAGAATATTCATTATCTGAACGTGGTCTATCTCTCATCCCATTGTTAAATATGATGTGCGAGTGGGGAGAGAAAAACAGTTTGCCAGTTCAGGAGACTAAACAGCCGTAGGTGTAGCTATTTTGATTAAATCAAAAGAAGTATTTCCCTGACAAGGAAATACTTCTTTAATGAACTGCCTATTAAAGGTTATCGACAAAATTCAAATAATCTTGCGAGCTTTTTTCCAATTCGCTCACGGATGGCTCATTTTCAGCACCATAAAACGCAAAGAATGAACGATAATCTGCATTGCAGTAAAGGAAGGTAGTTTCAAAGGGAGATAATAAATGTTCAAGTGTATAGCGATATCTTCCTTCTTCACTATAATCCTCTTTGTTAATTCCAGCAGATACAGCTAAAGCAGCTTTGCGATTCTTTAATTTATCCCCTCCATTTGAACCATAAGCCCAACCATAAGTAAAAACATCGTCAAGCCATCTTTTTAGGAGAGGCGGACAATTAAACCAATAAAAAGGGAACTGTAAAACAAGATTACTATGCGATTCGATTAATTGCTGTTCTTTTTCCGCATTAATGTTTCCGTCAGGGTAAACCTTATACAATTCGTGTACTGTATACTTTTCCGGATATTTCCTTAGCGCTTCTACCCATCGCTTATTTATGAGGGATGTTTCTAGACTGGGGTGTGCTACGATAACAAGAGTTTTCAAAGATATCTCCTCCTTAATTATTATTTATTTTAAGTATAAAGTGCACTCTGCAAGCACGTAAGTATGCACTTTTAGTATAGGTACTTACCTAAAGGAGAGTGTTAAATCAGGTATAACTAAAAAAAACGATCTGTAAATTCCAATATGAGGAAGATATTAATAAGGGAATCTTAAAAGGTCAGATAGACACGCTCATCTTGTCACTTTTACATAAGAGGGATATGTACGGCTTTGAATTAGCCAAAATTGTTCGTGAAGAAAATATTACAGACTTACATCAGTGGGTGAAGAAGGCTTTAAACAAAAGCGCCTGGAATGGGAATTTGTAAGAGATGTGATTGATTCCTTTTTAGATTGGGGGAAATAAGGAAGCGGCTAGACTTTCCGGGATATCAGTTAATACCTATCTGATTTCAGCTCTATTTGCTGCAATCGGGGGAATTGTCCTTGCTTTAAGGGGCATGAAATCGGAAATCAATTCAGGATCCCGCTATTGATGCCGTCGCAGCAGCCTTCATTGGTTCCTCCGTTTTAGGAGCGGGAAAACCGAATGCCTTTGAAACCTTCATCGGTGCAGTCCTGATCGGAATCCTTCAAAATGGGCTGATCATGGATGTCCGTTCCGTATTATGCGATGGATATCGTCAAAGGAACAGTTCTTGCCCTTGCGCTCGCGGTAACCTATTACAAGCTAAAACACTAAATTTTTACGAAAGATTAAGAAGAAAGAGGAAGAGGGTTCTTTTTAACCCTCTTTCCAATACACTCACTATATTTTGTTTTTATAAATGACTTTGTTCACATCGTGCCTTACTGTTTTGTGACCTTCTTTAATTCCTTTCCCCATGGCGATAAGCATAACATCTAAATACCTATCAGAAATTTTTAAGGCTGACTTTAATTGTTTGGAATCATACCCGGACATTGTAATGGTTTCAAGACCTGCCTCGTTCGCCAATAAAACTAACGACATTGACGCCAGGCTTGCGTCTCTTATTAATTCAACCTTTAAATCTTCTTTTGATTTATTTAGATAATAATTGATTGCCGCGTTTGTTAGATAATCTCTTACTGATGCGTCAAAATAACCTTTTTGAAACTCATCCTCATGTATCATTATGATATTTTCTTTTTCAAATGCTTGATAATCACCTAGTATAACAATCAGTACTGAGGCCTCAATTACCTGTTGCTGATTAAAAGCAATGGGCAGTAACAAATTCTTTAAATATGGTTCATCTATAACCAGGTATCGTGTTGCTTGAATATTGTTTCCGTTAGGCGATTTACTAGCTCCTTCAATAAATGTCGCCAACGTTTCGGGACTAATTTTATAATCGGGATCGTACTGCCTTACGGAACGTCTTTTTTCTATGATCTCCCTTACACTCATCGTGTTCACTCCCAATGTTATATTTGCTTCATAATCAGAGTATAATGGACACATGATGTAGAAGAAAATAACGCACAATAAAGTGGCATAGCCACCTTTATGTGCCTATTCAGGAGGAATGAGGAATGAAGAGTTTAAATACTGGAATAAATATTTTCATGAATACTGTAGGAGGAAAGTGGAAATGCTTAATCCTCTTTTTTCTGAGTCAAAAACCAATGAGGACAAAAGAGTTTTATATTCTAATACCGGCCATTACCCAGAAAGTTTTGACCGACCAATTAAAGCAGTTGGAAAGAGATGGGCTTGTCCGAAGAGAAGTATATAAAGTAGTACCACCAAAAGTAGAATACAGTTTAACTGAGTTGGGTCAATCCTTTGTACCTGTATTAAATACAATGTGTGAATGGGGCACTACATATGCAGTTGAACAAAATCTCGAAAGACAAGAACAAATTTGTCGCCATCATAAATAGTAAGAGCTGCATCAACTAGGAGTATGGCTTTTTTTTTGACAAGTTCAGTGATGCAAGCAGAATTTATTCAAGTTATCAGTATAATTGTCAGAAATACAAAATGTCTTGAAGATGACTTTTGGCAGTCTCTCTAGAGATTGTAATAACTAACAGGTGCTTTACTTTAAAGTAGTTGCTTTGACCCGCTCTTTTTCTTAAAATGTAACGGTTAGTTGCATAAGATTTTTTTTGCTTTATAATTAGTACCAGGTGTTAATATCAAGTTATAAAATGATGCAATTCATACACACGAGGTGGCTATTCTATGTTCAAATCCAAAGCACGTATTACTGCGATAGGTTCGTATGTTCCTGAAAAAAGGTTAACAAATAAAGACTTAGAAAAAATGGTTGAAACCAATGATGAATGGATTGTTAAACGTACCGGTATTAAAGAACGAAGAATTGCACATGAAGAGGAGTTTACTAGTGATATAGGTTATAAAGCTGTAAAGGATTTAATGGAACGGTATGATAAATCTGTCGAAGATGTTGATATGATCATTGTCTGTACCTTTACTCCTGATTTCAATACTCCAAGTGTAGCATCTTTAGTCCAAGCAAAGCTAGGTATTAAGAATACTGGAGCTATTGATTTAAACGCTGCCTGTGCAGGATTTACTTATGGGCTGCATGTAGCTAATGGATTAGTAACATCGGGATTAAATAAGAAAATCCTAGTTATTGGAGCGGATACTTTATCAAAACTTATGGACTATGAAGATCGAGCCACTTGTATTTTATTTGGAGATGGCGGAGGAGCAGTTCTTGTAGAATATGATGAAAAACAGCCAAGTTTTCTTTCTTCACATTTATATTCGGAGGGTGAAGGCGGAAAACATTTATATAGTACAAACCTATCGACACGCATAAATGGTGAAGACTTAAATGATAGCGGCAACCTTGTACAAAATGGACGTGAGGTTTATAAATGGGCTGTCACGACCGTTCCAAAAGGAATGCAAACTGTGATGAAAAATGCCGAATATCAATTGAATGATGTTGATTGGTTCGTACCGCATAGTGCAAATTTAAGAATGATTGAGTCAATATGTGATAGAAGTGGCTTTCCAATTGAGCGTACTTTATATAGCTTAGTGGAGTATGGAAATACTTCTTCAGCGACAATTCCATTAGCTTTAGAAATAGGATTAAAAGAAGGGAAGCTCAGTGGTGGTGAGAAGGTTTTATTATATGGTTTCGGCGGTGGATTAGCTCAAGCTGGATTGCTTATCAATTGGACCCTATAACACTTTTTTCTGTTACTGATAAGCAGCTTTGTTCTTATTGATCTAAAGGGCCAGTTTAAGTTAACAAGGATACTAAAATAACAAAAGACACTGTACTAATAGGTATGGTGTCTTTGAATTATGTTAAGGGATTTCAAAATCTCCAAATGGGCGGAAGTAGCCTTTAGTAAGAAGTTTGGGTTGGTTAGTGATAAGTGAACAGGGCCAAAATATCATGTTTACTCCAATAGTTAGTGGGAATGCTATTTACAGTATATATCCCTGAAATTTGAGGAGGAAATATTAACATGCTTGATGCTAAGACCATAGAAATCGTTCAGGCAACAGCACCTGTTCTCAAGGAACATAGTAAATCAATAGGAAAGAGATTTTATGAATTACTATTTTCAAAAGCTCCTGATTTGTATAATCTTTTTAACCAAACGAACCAAAAAAGAGGAATTCAACAAGAGGCCTTGGGGTATGCAGTCTATGCTGCAGGTGAACATATTACGAACCTTGAAGCGATAAAACCTGTAATTAAAAGAGTTACTGAGAAACATCGTGCCATAGGGGTCAAGGCTGAACAGTATCCGGTTGTAGGTGAAACGTTGCTTCAAGCAGTTAAAGATGTGTTGGGTGACGCAGCCACAGATGAAATCATAGAGGCATGGGGAAAGGCCTATGGCTATATTGCAGATGCCTTTATTGATATTGAAAAAAACCTTTATGAGGAAACAGAACATCAGCCTGGGGGATGGGAAGGATATCGAAGTTTCAATATCGATAAAAAGATAAAAGAAAGTGATGTGGTAACCTCCTTTTATCTAAAGCCTACAGATGGAAAACCCATTGCCTCCTATCATGCTGGGCAATACCTAACACTTAAGGCTGAAATTCCTGGCGAGAAATATACGCACATACGCCATTACAGTCTTTCGAATTCACCTGGTAAGGAGTACTACCGAATTAGTGTTAAACGTGAAGATGCCCATGGAGATGCTCCATCTGGAATTGTATCTAACTATTTACATAGACAGCTGGAAGTTGGAGATACGCTGCAATTTTCTGCTCCAGCAGGTGACTTCGAACTGGATAACACCGATTTACCCGTTGTTCTAATTAGTGGCGGTATTGGAATTACACCTTTGCTTAGCATGTTAATTACCATTATAGAAAAGCAACCACAACGTCAGGTTACGTTTATCCATGCAACAAGCAATAGTCAAACACATGCTTTTAAAGATCATCTGCAACAAATAGTGAATGAACATCAACATATAAAATCATTTGTAGTCTATGGTGCACCATCAGAAGCCGATCGAACCTCTGGACATTTTGATAAAGAAGGATACGTGGGTTTAGACTTCCTGCAATCTGTCGTTCCATCAAAAGAAGCTAATTTTTATTTCTGCGGACCTATTCCTTTTATGGAAGCAATCAATGAGGCCCTGAATAAATGGAGTGTATCAAAAGACCATATTCATTATGAAGTATTTAGTCCACTCGCTATTTTAGGAGAAAAATAAGTAAACTACATTTGTGAATAAAAAGGATCTTTCATTGAAGTGAACCCAAATGGTTAGGCACTTTATTTAAACAGCCTTGAAGGCATGAACCCGGTAATCTACCGGGCTCATGCCTTTTTATTTTATATTTGGTCAAAAAAACTGCACCTCCATTTTGGGTGCAGTTCATTTACGGTTCTCTATTATCTTACTTAACATTCTCTTCGGAAGCGTTTGTTTTCTCTAACGAACCAATCTTTTGTTTGTTTATTGCATTTTCAGCGGTATTCAACTTTTTTCTCATTGGGAAGTAATACAAAACAGCTGGGACAACTAACCCAATAATCCAAGCGATATCTGCTCCTTCAAAAGCCTTGGCTATCGGTCCTACATAGAATGATGTGTTTATAAAAGGGATTTCCGCCAAGATTGATACAAGAAATGCCATACAAGTAATCCAATTTATTTTGCCATATTGACCGTTCACATCAAAAATGTCTTTTACATTGTAATGGCCATGTCGCAGCAAATAATAATCAACAAGGTTGATGGATGTCCAGGGAATTAAAAAATAACTAATGAAAAAGATGAAATTCAAGAAAAAGGATAGGAAATTACTCTGACCTAGTAAGCACAAAACGGTACCTGCTACTGTTACACAGAATATCATTCCTATTCGTACTTTCGGTGTGACCTTTAATTTAATAAACGGTTCAATTGTTGTTATGGTTGCCATGAATGCTCCATATAGGTTAAAGACATTTATAGCAAGCTGTCCAAAGATGATTATAAAGAACATGATTATAGCAAAATTTCCAAACAGGCTGGCCAAGTTACCGCCAGAGTGATCAAGGAAGTTAGGAATCGCTATGGTTAAGGTTGCGCCTAATGTCATCATCCATATAGTCCCGATGACTGTGCCAGCGTAACTATACCAAAATGTATGGGCCGTGGGTGTGGTTATCGGTAGATAGCGAGAATAGTCTGCAACGTAGGGGGCATATGCCAATTGCCATGTAGCAACCATACTCACTGCCAGCAAAAACACTGGTATATCCAAATTCCCAATGGCCCAACTGCCTGCCGGAACTTGCAATTGGAAGACTATATATGTAGCTACAATATAAATACAAAGAGACGCCCAGGATAATAATTTTTGCATTTTATGAATTAAGTTATAGCCATAAATGGTGGCCACGAAACAAAGTACATTTAAAAGTATTATGCTCCATGTTTGGTCGATCTTTGTTAAACTGCTTAAGGTTTGTGCTGCAAGCAAACCGCTGCTGGCAAAGAAGCCTAAATAGACAAACATAACGAGAAACAAGGGGAAGATGGCTCCGATTACACCAAATTGAGCCCGGCTTTGGATCATTTGCGGAATTCCGAGTTGAGGTCCTTGAGCTGAATGGGAGGCCATGAAAATGGCGCCTAATAAGGTACCGACAATAATTGCAGCCAGACTCCAAAATAAATTAAGACCTAATGTAATGGGCAATGCCCCGGTCACAAGGGTGGTAATATGCATATTTGCCCCAAACCAAATTGGAAATAAATCACGGGCCTTGCCATGGCGTTCATCTGCCGGAATATATTCTATACTGCGAGTTTCAACTTTCATCAATTTACCCCCTATCAAATTCGGTATACTACCATGTACCATGCAAGCTTATTTTATAGAATCACTATAATTGTAAGCGTATACAGATGTCAATATTTTCAGAAAAAATAATTTTTAGTTAACTATCATAAAATATCCGTTCATTCATCTAGTGAATTTCAATAAATCAGATTGATCATTAGACTGAATGATTGGAAATATTAAACTCTAGTTTGAAAATTGTGGAACAACATGTCTTCCAATAAAAAATAAAAATTTTATATTTTTTGAATTGACAGTCTATTTTTCATGACCTATAATTGCACTTATCAAGAGCTTGCATGGTACATGGTACAAACTTTTAAAAAGGAGGGGCTTTTCATTACAGCTATCTTAACGTTGGGGATTACTGCTCAGGTTACGAACGCTATACGCGAATCCATAGTAACTGGAGATTATGAACCAGGACAAAAATTATCGGAAACTGTTTTATCTGAATATTACAAAGTTAGTAGAACCCCTATAAGGGAAGCATTTAAACAGCTAGAAAGAGAAGGGTTAGTCGAGATCATTCCAAGGGTTGGAACATGTGTGACCAAACCAACTGAAAAGGAACTGGATGAGTTATTTACTTTAAAGGAAGTAATGGAAGGGCTCGCAGCGGGGCTGCTTGCAGAAAGCGGGAGTGCTGAAGACATTAATAACCTTAAGCAAGCAGTGTCTGACATGGAGGTTGCTATACAAACCTCGGATAAAAAGCTATATGTCGAGGCTAATGATGTTTTTCATTCAGTCATCCAAGAAGGCGCCAATAACTCTAAATTAAGTTACATGCTAAATTTGCTGCTCAATCAAATACCTTATAGACAGTATGTCTTTTTAACCATTGAAGATCCGAATCGCCGTGAGAGATCACTAAAGGAACATCAGGCGGTCTTGATTGCTATAGAGAAAGGCAATCGGGAGGAAGCGGAGAAGGCCATGCGAGAGCATGTAAAAGCAAGTGGAATGCAACTTAAAATGGACATAGCAAAGAAACTTGGTCAAAAAAAGTGATATGAGGGGGAATGAGTACTATGAAATTTGGAATCTTTGCAAACCTTGCAGGACAGGGAAGACATGATGAATATTATAAAGTGCTGGACGAAGCCCGTGAGCAAGCTATTTATTGTGATGAAAATGGTTATGATTCGATTTGGTATACCGAGCACCACTTTGGTCATGAAGGAAATGAATTGATTTCTAACCCGATCTTAATGGGGGCTGATATTGCTGCACGTACAAAGAACATTCGAATTGGACAAGCTGCGAATGTCGCCACTTTCTGGCATCCGCTGCGTTTGGCGGAAGACATAGCAATGCTTGATCAGTTAAGCAAAGGACGTGTGGAAGTTGGTCTGGCACGTGGATTATACGGACGGGAAGCGGCTAATTTAAACACTTTGGCTGATCCGGCAAATCAAGAACAAAACCGTGCACTGTTTGAGGAAACATTGGAAATTTTAAAAAAGGCTTGGTCAAACCGTTTCTTTTCACATCAAGGTGACATCTATCAATTTCCTCCTAAAGGTTTAAAGTGGAGTCACCCTATGAGCCCATCAACACCGGAATTTATGGATATGGAGAATGGAGAAATTGATAAGATTTCCCTTATGCCTAGACCTTACCAGCAATCACTTCCTCTGTGGCAGGTAATTGATTCACCGCGTTCTATTGAATTGGCCGCGGAGAACGATATACAAGGAATGTTTTGGATGCCGACCGTCAAAGAATTAAAAGGCCGTTTTGAACTGTACCGTGAAAGGGCTTCCAAATCCAAAGGCTATGAAGTGCCACTTGGTCAGGGTATTGCTTTGGTACGTGATGTATATGTAGCGGAAACGATGGAACAGGCTCGTCAAGATGCGGCAGAAGCAGTATTGAACAATTATCGCTGGATTTGTCACTGGAGAGGACTTAGCAACCTTATGGATCCGGGCGAAACAGTAAAAGAAGGGCAGGAATTGAACTATGAATTCTTACACCCAAGAAATTTATTGTTTGGTACACCTGACTATGTAGCAGAGAAAATTCAGGAATTGAAGGAAGAACTGAATTTGGAAACATTGCTGCTTTGGGTGAACCATAATGGTTTGCCACATGAAAAAATGATGAAAAGTTTAAAATTGTTCACGGAAGAAGTAATGCCAAGATTCACAAAAACTAAATTGGGGGTAATGTAAATGTTAGATATTCGTAAAGTGTATACAGCTATTGAAGAAACACGTATTGAGGGCGGTAAAAAAGTAGAGAATCCCATCAAGATGATAACAACTATGGCGGTTATCAAAAACCCATGGGCTGGAAGAGGATATGTTGATAATTTAAAACCGGAAATTGATGAATTTGCACCGCAAATTGGCGAACTATTAGTTGCTGAACTATTTAAGCACATTGATTCCGCTGATGACGTCGAAGCATTCGGCAAGGCAGCTGTCGTGGGTGTTGATGGGGAGGTTGAGCATGCATCAGCTTTTATCCACACTTTGAAATTCGGTAACAAATTCAGGGACGCCGTGAAAGGAACGAGTATCTTAAGCTTTACTAATAAGCGTGGTGGCGCTGGATCTGCGGTGCTCATACCGATGGTACATAAGACAGATGAGTCTGAACGCTCTCATTTCATTACATTTGAAGCTTCTATACCTGATGCACCTAGGGCCGATGAGATCGTTGTTGCCATTGGGGCTTCTACAGGAGGACGTCCTCATCCGAGAACAGGAAACAGGCATCAAGATATGGTTGAAATGGGGCTGGTTTAATGCCAACTACATTACATGGAAAAGATTCGCTTCATTATGAAGAGAAAGGGATGGGGCAATCGCTTATCTTTATTCATGGTGTTGGTCTTGATCTTACGATGTGGAAAAAACAAGTTGAAGATTTGTCGAAACATTTCCGTGTTATCACATATGACATGGTTGGGCACGGAGGATCTGAGCATCCTCCGGGTCCTTATTCCCTTTCACAGTTTGTTGAGCAGTTAGCAGAACTAATGAATCACTTACGGATTGAAGGAAGTCATATTATTGGTTTCTCCATGGGTGGTATGGTCGCTCAGGCATTTGCATTAAAATATCCGGATAAAGTGAAAACGCTAACAATTATGAACGCAGTGGCCAATCGGACGAAGGAACAGAGGAAAGCCGTTTTAAAAAGAGTGGAAGAAGTGAAAATAACGGGCCCTTTGGCAACAATTGAACCGGCCATTAAACGATGGTTTAATATTGAATTCTTGAATTCAAAGGAAGAAACTGTAAGTGAAATTCGGGAAAGACTTCAGACAAACGATGCTGCTTCATATTTAGCGGCCTATACACTTTTTGCAACTGCGGATGAAGATTTGTGGCCGCAGATCCACCAGATTAATATACCGACCCAAATTATAACAGGGGAGCATGATGTAGGTTCAAATCCCGAAATGGCAAGACAAATGCATGAAAAGATTGTGGATTCAGAATTAATGATAGTACCAAATATGAGGCATATGCTGCCGATAGAAGGAGCCAAAATAGTGAACGAAGCTATTAGGTCGTTTATTGAAAGACAAAAGCAAAGGGGTGACTCGATGTGAAAGAGCTGAAGAAATATCAGATGTATATAAACGGGGAATGGATAGAATCATCAAGTGGTGAATATTTCGATAGTTATAACCCTGCAACCGAAGAAGCTTGGTGTCAAGTCGCTAAAGGGAATGCTGAAGATGTAAATCATGCCGTTCAATCTGCGCATAATGCATTCCTGCATTCGGGATGGACCAATATGACATTCACGGAGCGGGGGCGTCTGGTTAGAAAGCTTGGAGAGCTGATTGCTGATCACTCTGAAGAGCTTGCGAAAGTCGAATCATTGGATAATGGGAAATTAATACGCGAAATGCGCGGTCAGGTAAAATATTTACCTGAATTTTTCTATTACTATGCGGGTCTAGCAGATAAAATCCATGGTCAAACCTTACCAATTGATAAAAAAGATATGTTCGCTTTTACATCCAAAGAGCCGCTGGGGGTAGTAGCCGCCATTACTCCTTGGAATTCCCCTCTTTATTTAACAACCTTGAAGCTTGCACCTGCACTTATTGCAGGAAATACCATAGTCATTAAACCTTCGGAAATGACTTCGGCCTCTCTATTGGAATTGGTGAAACTGGTTGAAGAAGCTGGTTTTCCACCTGGTGTAGTCAATGTAGTTACCGGCTTTGGAACTCCTGTAGGCGATACACTCACCTCCCATCCTCTTGTAAGGCGTGTGGCCTTTACGGGAGGTTCAGAATCAGCACGGCATATTGTTCGTAATTCGGCTCAAAATTTTGCGCAGGTATCACTTGAACTTGGAGGGAAATCACCCAATATCGTGTTTGAGGATGCTAATCCGGATAATGCGGCGATGGGTATCATAGCTGGTATTTTTGGTGCTTCAGGACAAAGTTGTGTGGCAGGTTCGCGTGCATTTTTACATGTTGATATTTACGATGAAGTGATGCAAAAACTCGTAGACAGAGTATCGAAAATCAAGATCGGTGATCCTTTTCAAGATGAAACAGAAATGGGTCCGCTGGCTACGCAGGCCCAATTGGAGCGAGTCGAAAAATACGTGGCTATCGGGTTAGATGAAGGTGGTAAACTTGTTTGCGGAGGTAAAAAGCCTGAATATTTAGAAAAAGGTTGGTATTTTGAACCCACGATCTTCGAGCATCACGATAATAATTCCCGTATTACAAAGGAAGAAATATTTGGCCCTGTGTTAAGTGTTATCCCTTTTAAAGATGAAGAAGAGGTTATTCAATTAGCAAACAGTACTGATTACGGATTGGCAGCTGGAATTTGGGTGAGTGATATTGCAAAAGCTCATCGAGTCGCGAAAGCTATACGTGCTGGAATTGTTTGGGTGAATACCTATCGAAGTATTTCACCAATTGCTGCAATCGGCGGATCTGGCCTAAGCGGTTATGGAAGAGAAGGGGGCTATGAAGCGATTCATGAATATATGCAAGATAAAGTTGTTTGGATCAATACATCATCTGAACCGATTCCTGACCCGTTCATAATGAGGTAATGGGGATTTTTGGGTAGGCACTTTTATCTAAGAGATTTAATAAGGAGGAAAAGTGAAATGAAATTACTGGGGATTTCAGGAACGATAATAGGAACGAAGACGAAAGTTGTTATTGAAAAGGTTTTAGAGGAAGTTAAGAATAACCATCCTGATATCGAAGTCGAATTGCTTGATTTGAAAAAGTATGATGTTCAATTTTGTGATGGCCGTAATCCGTCAACATACACTGGAGATACGAAAAAAGTAATTGATATCGTTACCTCAGCAGACTTTTACATTATAGGAACCCCAATATTCCAAGGGTCAATTACAGGAGCTCTTAAAAACTTATTTGATTTGATCCCCCCGAAGGATTTCCGTAATAAAGTAATGGGGCTAGTGGCTACCGGTGGAACCTACCAGCATTATTTAGTCATTGAAAATCAGTTGAAACCTATAGCCAGCTATTTCCGTGCATTTGTTGCACCTGGCTCTGTTTATGCTCATAACGACCATTTCAATTCACAAAACGAACTGGTTGATGAGGAAGTTTTGGAACGTATTTCAATGCTGGGTGAAGAAATCGTTTTTATGCAAAAAGCACTGAAAAGTACTAAACCAGAGCATCAATTAAGCTAAAGGGCGGTAGATTTAGGAGATTTAATAAACTCCAGCTGATAAAAAATCGTTTTGGAATTGAGTACATTTCAATTAGCAGAGCTAAGTAGCAAGGAGGGGACAAATTGCTATTAGATGTAGAAGAGATAATAAACTTAACTGATTTATCCTTTATTAAAGTTTGTAATGAACAGTATGGGATTAATAGAGGAGTTTATAATACCATCGATGCCTGGTTTTATAAGCAAGGAATTAGTAACATTCTAGAAAGGCGCAATAGTATATTGTATTTTCTTGAATTTATTAAGCGAAGTTCCGAGAGTGAAAATAATCACTGTAAATTTGGTCACGGTGGCTTAACGACAAAATTAGAAGAGTATTATTTTCCAAGAATGGAATCGACTGTTTCAAAAATTGCCTCTAATCTTTAGATGAAGCACTTACAAAGAGTGAAGGGTGGCTGAGAACATGACAATCATAGATAAAGTAGAAAAAAAACATTTACTAATTAAAGGGGAATGGGTGAAGGCGAAGGAGTATAGTTTGCTTCGTTCTCCTTATTCAGGAGAAGTCATAGCTGAAATCCCCCTGGCCACAGACGAAGAAACCGACCAAGCTATTGAAGCGGCGCAAAAAGCTGCTAAGGTGATGGCAAAAATGCCAGCCCATCAACGTGCGAAAATCCTGGAAACATTGGCCCATCTTCTTACAGAGCGCGCGGATGAAGCCGCCAAAATCATATCTATTGAATCAGCAAAGCCGGTTACAACCGCTAAGGGCGAGGTGGCGCGAACAATTGAAACCTACAAGTTTGCGGCTGAAGAAGCGAAAAGAATTCATGGAGAAACGCTTTCGCTGGATGCCGCCCAAGGTGGCGAAAACCGACTCGGTTACACTGTACGTGAACCGATTGGAGTGATTGGGGCCATAACACCTTTTAATTTCCCCATGAATCTAGTCGCTCATAAAGTAGGTCCTGCCATCGCCTCAGGTAATACAATTGTATTAAAGCCAGCAAGCCAAACACCTCTATCCTCTCTGTTCCTCGGAGAATTATTACAGGAAGCCGGATTGCCTGCAGGAGCATTAAATGTGGTCACAGGTGGAGGAAGAGTGGTTGGAGACAAGTTGGTCACTGATTCTAGAGTAAGTATGATTACTTTTACCGGCAGCCCAGGAGTCGGGATTGGCATCCGCAACAAAGCCGGATTGAAACGAGTGACGCTGGAGCTGGGATCAAATGCAGCTGTCATTATTGACAGGGGTGTGGATATCGATAAAATCATTTCTCGTTGTGTGACGGGAGCGTTTTCCAATCAGGGACAAGTATGTATTTCTTTGCAAAGAGTTTATGCTCATGAAGAAATCTACGATCGCTTTGTTGAAAAGTTTATAGAAGCTACCAAACTATTAAAATTAGGTGATCCGCTTGATCCAGAAACGGATGTTTCCGCTTTGATTTCCCCAAATGATGTTGAAAGAAGCCTCAATTGGATTGAAGAGGCAAGACAAGGTGGAGCCAAGATTGCAACAGGTGGAATAACGGAAGGCAATATCCTTCATCCGACCGTCATATTGGATGCAGATACTAACACAAAGGTATCTTGTCAAGAAGTGTTCGCCCCAATCGTTTTGATTAACAAGATTCAATCAGTAGAACAAGCAATTGATTTGGTGAATGATTCAATTTATGGCCTGCAGGCAGGGATTTATACGAACGATGTAGGTACAGCACTGGATGCAGCGGAAAATTTACAAGTTGGTGGAGTCATGATCAACGACATTCCGACATTCCGTGTGGATAATATGCCGTACGGTGGAGTGAAGGAAAGTGGAACTGGACGTGAAGGATTAAAATATGCAGTTGAAGAAATGACAGAAATGAAGCTGGTTGTCTGGAACCGAAATTAGGGAGTGGAAAGAATGGCTTATTATGCAGCAATTTTACATATGATTGATGCTGAAAAAAATATAGAAGTTCGTCCACATCATATCGAGTATTTAAACGAACTTGATCGTAGAGGGAAGGTTTTTGCAAGAGGCCCTTTTGCGGATGGCTCAGGCGGCTTGGTTGTTTATATTGCAGACACATTTGAAGAAGCACTCTCTTTAGCGGAAAATGATCCTCACGTTGTACATAAAGTGCGGAGACTCGAATTAAAAGAATGGAACATTTAATAATGAAACGTTATGATTGCGTGTCAATGCGATGAATATATACTGGGATCTGGAGACAGTTCCTTCATTAAAGGGAGGTTGCCGAGGCAACCTTTTTTATGTGCAAAGCAACTCGATAACGAAAAGGTAAAGTTATACCAAAGTGAGGAATGATCTTTGATAACTGCCAGTTGTTATATTGTGAAAGTATTAGTGGAAAAGGATCAAAGAGCGAAATAAAAAAATGCTTCGTGTAGTTAAACAGGCAGGAAAAAATGGGTTTAAAAGTCTTGTCTATACAAGGCTTTTTTTGAATTAAGCTGAATCATGTGATGGCAAGATGGCTTATTCAGTTGAAAAATTATAGAATTGAGTAGCTGCTTAACTGGCTAGCTACGACCCCGGAGTCGCTTGCTTTGATGAGGCTTGGCAGACAGTCGACGGAAAGGGAGCTGATTTCTGAAATCAACTGGAATCTTTTAAAATTTTACCTTTCTGCAGCAGTTCCGGAAAATTAATCTGATTCCCTTGATATATCAAGGTTTTCTTCGGTGTCACTCATAAGTTGCATAGTAATGCGCTTATTACTATCTTTACTTTGCATAATTCATCTCACAATACTAGGAGTAGGAAAGGCGATGAACTCATTATGATTTTTAGCGAACGATTAAAAAAAGAACGGGAAAAAAGAAATTGGTCACAAAATGATCTTGCGGAGAAGATTCATGTGAGTCGCCAATCTGTGTCCAAATGGGAAACGGGAAAAAATTATCCTAGTATTGAAGTACTAATTAATTTAAAGTGATTTATTTCAAATTACGGTAGATGAATTATTAAGGAGTGACGAGGAATTGAAAGAAAAAATAATAAGGGAAAGTAAGCAGTTAGCATTTCCAAAAAGGAAAATGTTTTTTGATATCGTATTATTAATAGGAGCATTTTTGTTAGTGTCTAAATTAATTATTTTTGGACTTAATAAATTTGCCTGCACAGATATTACCATTTTAAAAAGCATGCCAGTTGTATCGAATTTTTTACCATTAGCTTTGATGGTCATTGGCGGTATTGGTTCAGATTATTTGAAGGATAAATATGTAGATTAAAAGAACTATGCTTATAAAACTTTATAGTGAATCATAAAATAGAATCTTCTGTTTTCCCTTTTATTGGGGACATGATAATAAAAGAACAGAACCTTTGAATCAGGTTCTGTTCCTATTTCTTATTTGAACTTTTGCACTTCTTCTTTTCCCTCGAATTTGTTATCTTTCAATATGCCGATTTCTTCAATATGGTTTCGTGCCGTTTCATCCCCTAATTTATAAATGAGGGCATAAAGCCTTTTCATGGCTGCATCGTATTTATCATTTGCCCGGTCATGATGATAGAGTAGGTAGGGCACATGTGAACGGGCATATGCTTCCAGGTCATCTGTCCGGTGTTCCTCCAAGCATTGTTTCAATTCTGCAAGTTCCTCATCAGTTGCGTGTACAGTGAAGCTTGGATTCTCTTCAAGTTTTTGTCCGAGTACGTCGCCGCTGACCAAATCGACATGATAGGTCTGTTTTTCCTGCATCATTCTGTGATCATCCTTTCAAGCGTTTATCTATTCTGTACCACTATTTGTAAAAAAATAATCATCAATGTAAACATTTCCTTAATGAAAAAGATAGGAAATAGAGGTATCGGATTTCTTATCAAATGGTATAAGATGAATTTACAGAATAATATGGAAAATCAAGGGGTGATATAGTGAAGAGGTCAATCATGGTTATCTTTTTGGTGTTGATTGCTTCAGGCTGCGTAACAAGGAATTATGATTCCAATATGGATTTAGGGAAAAGTCAGTTGAATGAGGAAAATTATTTAGAAGCCCACGAGGCATTTGAATTAGCTTATAAAGAAGCAAATACACCGGAAGCAAGGGAGTTAATGGATCTTTCAGGTTTTCTGGCGAATGGAATGAAGAAATACGACGAACAGGATTTTGATTCGGCCAAAAGAGATTTTGAAGAAGCAACCGCATATAAAGCAAAATACCGGGAAGGTAAACTAATGGTTTCTAAGGCGGTGGAAATGCCGGTATCAGACTCCGCCACGATAGAAGCGGTAGAGGGAAATGACGAGGCGGAGCCGGCGGAGGAAGCAACCGTGGACGGAACCAATGGATCCAAAGTAGTAGATGAGGCGGCAACGGATACAATAGGCAAAGAAGAGAGCAAGGCTTCGGTTAGTACATTAAGTAAATCTCAGGCAGAGAAGCTAGTTAAGGATTATGTGGACATGGAAAATTTTCCTGATTTAGATATCGAATATGATCATGATGCCGAAAAGGGAGATTACATTTTTCATGTTTTCGAGGTGGATGAACCTAGTCAGGAAAGTGGCCACAAAACCACTTGGGGCTGGTATGGCGTGAATAAGAAGACTAAAGAAGTTTATGAAGTCTTGTAAGGATAACTGTATGGTCGAATTGAAGGCCCCTGTTGAGGCCTTTTTATTTTGCAGGCGGCAAGATACAGGATTCGATAAAATTTTATAATTTTTGTAAAATGTCGCCCTATTCGTTATTTCTTAAGAATTTTTTAATATTTCCTGTTTATGATTGAGTCAAGTAAAGGATAAAGGACAATCATAGGAGGGATAAAGATGGAAAATTATAATGGTGATGAGCAAGTCAGAGTAAAGGCAGAACGGAAAAAGGGTAAGTCTCTTTGGCTAACTAGCCTTGTTTCCGGAACGGTTGCTGCTATGGTTACATCGTCTGTATTTCTATTTGGCGGAGACTTTATAGGTCAAGGGAATAGTCCAGTGAATGAGTCAACCAAAACGGCAGGTGTACAGCAAACGGAAAGTGTTGAAAAGGATAAAAGTGTCACGGCGGAAAAGTTATCGACAAGTACGGATTCAAATGATAGGGCAGAGATGGTCGAATCAGCATCCAAATCGATAGTCGGGGTCGTGAATTTACAGGAGATGCAAAACCAGTACCCGTACCAGCAGCAAAGCACGGAGAGCGAAACGGTTGAAAGCGGCACCGGCTCAGGGGTCATCTATAAAAAAGCTGATGGGAAAGCCTATATCATCACGAACAATCATGTTATTGAAGGAGCTAAGGAAGTCGAAATTTCATTGTATGATGGACAAAAGGCAACGGCGACGGTTGTCGGGGCTGATGCTTTGACTGATTTAGCGGTGCTGACAATTGATGCCTCGAAAGCACCTGAGGGAATTAAATTCGGTAATTCCGATAGCATGCGTCCAGGAGAAGAAGTATTGGCAATTGGCAACCCACTTGGACTTGATTTTTCACGATCGGTTACACAAGGGATCGTCAGTGCGACCGGACGCTCCATTTCAGTCGATACCTCGGAAGGGGAGTGGGAACTTGATGTGCTTCAAACAGATGCAGCGATCAACCCCGGCAATAGCGGGGGTGCATTGATCAACACCGCTGGGGAAGTGATCGGCATAAACAGTTTGAAGATTTCCGAAAACGGTGTGGAAGGCTTAGGGTTTGCCATACCAAGTAATGATGTGATTCCGATTGTTACGGAGCTGATTGAAAATGGAAAAATCACGCGCCCATATTTAGGAGTCAGCTTGGCCAGTATGGAAGAACTGCCGCAATATTACATTCAAAATGTTCCAGAAGCCGTAAAGTCCGGCGTAATGGTGACGAGTATAGAGGCGGGATCGGCTGCGGCGAATGGAGGGCTTAAGCAACAGGATATCATCGTTGAGATTGATGGAACGAAAATAAATACTGCCGCTGCATTAAGGAAGTACTTATATACAGATAAGAAAATCGGAGATAAAGTAAAGATTAAAGTATATAGAGGCACTGAAGAGAAAACGGTAACGATCACCTTGCAAAAACCATAGAATGAGGTAAGGCCCCTGATTATTCAACAGGGGTCTTTTATTGGAGTTTTTTTAATAGTATACAGTGGGCTAATATCGGAAAAATAGATAGTGTATTTGCACTGTTTTTCAGTTTGCTCATATAGTCTTGAATACCTAAAAGTGAATGGTGGCGCCTTCTATTTGTCAAGGTTTTCATCGTAAATATGTTAAAAAATAGAAAAGATTTGACAAATTTGTGAAATGTCATAAAATAGAAAGAAAGGGGATGAAATTATGGAAGCTAATCAGAAGATGTTAGATGCAGTGAAATGGGTATCGGGCACAGGTTGTGTAATCGGAATTATTATTTTTGCTTTAAGTTTCTTTGTAAGCGATTACAATAAGGATTATATATTCACCGCTGTTGGAATCGCCATCACATTAAGCGCAGCTGCCATTTTTCTAGTTGGTATATTTTTTGTCCTGACAGAGGAAATGGTAATGAATACACGTAAAGGCGAAAGAATTGAACCGGAAACGACTAAAATCATAAAAATGAAAACAAAGGCTAAAGCTCCAACAAACAGAAGTACAGAATTCAGTAACTAAAGCGAGGAATATAGCGCAATATACTGTTTTTCTAAACAAAACTAGTTGTTATTTTTGCCTAACTTGCTGAATTGAGTCAACTTGATCACAATTAATGAATGCGCTTTCATTTTGTGTATTATCAGAATCGAATTATCGATTTGTTACATTTTAATTCAATATACTGCCACTCGTCATTGCCAAACACACGATGTGCTTGTACATCCAAACCAACTGCCTGCACGCCAGGAAGTCTCAATTACATTTTAAACAATATCTACGAGAAAAGGACACTTTTAAGAAGTCCTTTTTTTGTGGTTTTTTTTCTATGTACTTTTAATTGAAAATTCAAAAGGGAAAGGGATACAGGTATCAATATGGGGTTATTGAGCAGTGGTTTTGCTAAAGGCAGATTTGATAGCAAACCTGAATTACTTACTACGCTTTTGCTACACGGCTGTTTAAAAATACTGACAGGGCATAAGGATTGCAAAAAGATCCCAATTTCATTTCAACTCGTTGTTTCCTTATACATATATAATATTGACCTGTGTTGGTTCATAAGGGTATTGAAGCATGGAGACAACATCGTGTCCCATGTGTCTACCATTTAACAACCTCCATGGCCGAGTGAAAAAAATCCGTTTTAAATCATGGTATCTAACGATAAATACCTAATTGACAGGATAGGTAATATAATTCATAATCTTTAAGAGTTTTGAGGCAATATACACGGTGACTATAATGTGAAATTTTTTATTTCATTATATTAGAGTAATATTAAATGGAAAGAGGATTGGTACTATTTGTAATCCTGCACTGTTAAGTGAATTTTCAAAGGCAAGATGTGAAACATTTATTATATTTCATTTGCTGAAGATTTTCGAACATTTCAGTTCATTTACCATCTTCTTACTGCTCTTTAATGAACTTTATGTGACAGATGTCACTTTGTATTGTCTTTTTTTAGACTTGGGATTAATATTGGTATGTCGGGGTTTGTGAACATGGTAACACTTTGTCCGAATAATTACCAATTGGAATTTTATTATGTAAGAAAGGGGTAGTACTATGAAAATAAAATGGGCTCTATTAACTATACTTTTTACTATTGCCACTGTGCTAACCGGTTGCGATAACCCATTAATGGTCTTGGACCCTAAAGGGCCAGTAGCTGCAACACAAGCAGATGTTATTATGATTTCGATATGGACAATGGCCTTTGTCGTCCTTGTCGTTATGGTACTGTATATCTTCATGATAATGAAATATCGTGCTTCCAAACAACGTGATGATTATGAACCGCCTCATATTGAAGGAAGTAAGGTTCTTGAAATAATTTGGGTTGCGATCCCAATTCTAATCGTCGCTTTCCTATCCGTTGTTACTGTTAAAACAACAAATGAAGTTGAGGCAACACCTAAAGGATACGGTGATCAAGAACCTTTAATTATTTACGCTTCATCTTCCAACTGGAAGTGGCATTTTAGTTATCCGGAAGAAGATATCGAAACAGTCAACTATCTGTTTTTACCTACTAACCGACCAATTGAATTTAAACTTTACTCATTCGGTCCAATCTCAAGTTTCTGGATTCCGCAACTTGGAGGACAAAAATACGCGATGTCGGACATGGTTAATACGTTGCACTTAGCAGCTGATGTACCAGGAGAGTATATGGGTCGAAATTCAAACTTCAGTGGTTCAGGTTTTGCTCAGCAAACGTTCAACGTTAATGTACTATCTGCAGAGGAATACGATAAGTGGGTAGATGAAATTAAAGCTACTGCTAAACCGATTACTGAGAAAAAATTCAATGAATTATTAAAACCTGGTCATGTGGGACAATCCACTTACACTGGAACTCACTTAGAGTTTTCTCCAGCTCCTGAAGGGGAAAATGCTGGTCATGACCACGGATCTTCTGATACGGAAGAAAATGATTCCAAGGATTCACACGATGAACATTCAGAACACAGCAACATGAATCATGATCACTAAGAATTAATTTCGTTCGATAAAACAACTAGGTTTACAAGATAAGGAATATTTTCCTGAAAGGAGTCACAAAAGTATGGATTACTTTGATCGATTTGCCGTACCTCATCCAAGTCCTGCGATTTATGCATCCATGGTTGCCATTGGTTTAACCATGATTGCGGTTGTTGCCGGAATTACCTATTTTAAAAAATGGGGTTACTTATGGCGTGAGTGGTTAACAACGGTTGACCATAAACGTATTGGTATCATGTACATCTTGGCAGCACTGCTTATGCTCTTCCGTGGTGGCGTGGATGCTCTTATGATGCGTGCTCAAACGGCTATTCCAGATAACGGTCTTTTGGATGGACAGCATTATAATGAGGTATTTACAACACACGGGGTCGTCATGATCCTGTTCATGGCTATGCCATTTATCATTGGGTTAATGAACATTGTCACACCATTGCAAATTGGAGCGCGTGACGTAGCATTCCCACGTCTGAACGCAGTAAGCTTCTGGTTATTCTTCATGGGGGCAATGCTATTTAACATCTCTTTCGTAGTCGGTGGTTCTCCTGATGCAGGTTGGACATCTTACTTCCCGCTGGCAAGTAACGATTTCAGTGAATCAGTAGGTTCGAACTATTACGCGATTGCAATTCAAATAGCTGGTATCGGTACATTACTGACTGGTATCAACTTTATCGTAACAATCTTGAAAATGAGAGCACCTGGCATGAACTTAATGAAAATGCCAATGTTCACATGGTCTATCTTGATCACAAACTTCATTATCGTTTTCGCTTTCCCTGTATTGACAGTGGCACTTGCGTTGATGACAATGGATCGTCTATTCGGAACTCAATTCTTTACGATGGCCAATGGCGGTAGCGATATGCTTTGGGCGAACTTGTTCTGGGTTTGGGGACATCCTGAAGTTTATATAGTAATTCTTCCGGCTTTCGGTATATACAGTGAAATCATTTCGACATTTGCACGTCGTAACCTGTACGGGTATAATTCGATGGTTATCTCCATGGTAGCTATTTCTACTCTATCTTTCATTGTATGGGCTCACCATTTCTATACAATGGGTCACGGTGCAATGGTTAATGGTATCTTCTCGATTACCACGATGGCAATTGCCGTCCCGACCGGTGTTAAGATTTTCAACTGGTTGTTCACACTTTGGAAAGGTAAAATCGTTTTTACCGTTCCGATGCTTTACTCTTTAGCTTTCATTCCGATTTTCACGCTCGGTGGGGTAACAGGGGTCATGCTTGCAATGGCAAGTGCTGACTACCAATACCATAATACAATGTTCTTAGTAGCTCACTTCCACTACGTTTTAATCCCTGGTACTGTATTTGCCGTACTTGCTGGTTTCACGTACTGGTGGCCAAAAATGTTCGGTTTCATGTTGAGCGAAAAAATTGGGAAATGGTCGTTCTGGTTCATTACAATCGGCTTTAATGTTACATTCTTCCCGATGTTCATCACTGGTTTAGATGGGCAGGCACGTCGTATGTATACGTACTCTGAATCAACAGGGTATGGTCCATTGAATATGCTCTCTTTCGTTGGAGCGATTGGCTTGGCAATAGGTTTTGCACTTATTGTGTACAATATCTATTGGAGCACTCGTTATGCGTCAAGAAATATTTCAAACGATCCATGGGATGCACGTTCTCTAGAGTGGGCTACACATACACCAATCCCTGAATATAACTTTGCAATTGTGCCAACAGTTGATTCTACAGAAGCATTCTGGGATTCAAAGAAAAAAGGCTTTAAGTTATTTGGCGGTAAAGTAGAAAAGATCCATATGCCAAATAACAGTGGTGTGCCGTTTATCATGAGCTGTATCTTCTTCGTTTGGGGCTTTGCGATGGTATTCAGCATGTGGATCATTGCTATCATTGCAACGATCGGTATCTTTGCTTGTATGATTCACCGTTCATTCGAAAAAGATCACGGACGTTATATCTCTGTTGAAGAGATCGAAGAAACTGAAAATAAATTGCGAGGTGCTAAGTAATGAAAATAGATAACTCGCTGCCACTAGAATATAGCACGGAAGAAAATCGCTTAAAGATTTTTGGATTCTGGATTTTCCTAGGAGCAGAAATAGCTCTTTTCGCTACACTGTTCGCCACTTATTTTGTATTGGTCAATGGAACTGGAAATGGTCCAACAGGGGAACATCTTTTTAAAGTCCCAACCCTGATGTTCCAAACAATCTTTCTTTTAACCAGTAGTTTTACCATAGGTCTTGGAATCAATGCAATGAGACTTGGCAGACAGAAAGCAACGATTGGTTTCTTCATTATCACCCTTATTCTTGGTTTAGGCTTCTTGGGAGTCGAAATTTATGAATTCGTGGAGTATGTACATGAAGGAGCAACCATTCAAACAAGTGCTTTCTTATCTAGTTTGTTTACATTACTAGGTACGCATGGAGCTCACGTTACACTTGGTTTATTCTGGGGAACCTTCATCGTCATGCAAATCAAAAAGCGCGGTATGACTCCAGAAACAACAAACAAGGCTTTCATCTTTTCACTTTACTGGCATTTCTTGGACGTTGTCTGGATCTTCATCTTCAGTTTCGTCTACCTGAAAGGAATGATGTAATATGAAAGAATTATTCCCACGGGGCCAAGTTATGGGATTTGCGTTTTCTCTAGTCCTGACTTTGGTCGCACTATCAGTTATTATGTTTGATCTCTCACTAAAAATGGGTGTGATCATCCTACTTGTTACAGCTTTCATGCAAGCTGCACTGCAATTAGTTATGTTCATGCACGCAGGTGAGTCTGAAGATAAAGCATCGATTTACACAAACGTTTATTACGGATTGTTCGTTGCATTGGTTACAATTTTCGGTACAATGCTAACAATGATTTGGGGATATCAATAATCGATTCCGGAAAAGCTGGGCGTCTTGATGACGCCCAGTTTTTTTGTACTTTAATAAATATAATTTCTTATACCGATCTATCCATCTCATTCATGGAAATTTGTTAAGAAGGATGTGGATGAAACGATTATGTTTAGTATAACCATTTCGGAAAATTATATTTATAAAGGGTAAATTGTGTTTAAGTACAATGTTTTACCAAAGTAAAACGTTAATAGAACGGACACATCTTCTAAGAGAAATTGCCAGCCCTATTGATATAATAAGTTATAAAGAATTAATTATAAATGTAGCGGAGATGATGAATTGACATTGCCGGTTTTGATTTTGACAATTATATTAAGCTTGTTAAAAATATTGGTTTCCTGTCTTCCAACCGATGCTGTTAATTGGATTATCAGCAAATTTAAAATACACTCAGAAATTAGTGGCGGGAATGCGATCGTATCCTTTGACGGAAAACGTTTGGAAGGTGAAGAAAAAGTGCAAGTTATTAATTACTTTAATAATGCCAGATTTTTGAAGAAAAATCATATATTCCCGGGTAACGAGCAATTGTTTTTACATCCAGAGGACAGTGGGGCTCCATTAGTCATTGATACTAAAAAAGGCAAAATTGATGTTAAGTTATTTGTGTTTATTTACAATGACCGAGTGGATGTAGTTAAACAGTACAAGAAGAAAGTCATTTCTTATAGCCTGTTTTCCGATAACCTCCAAGAACGTTCCATGCCATTGATAAGAAATTTAGTTTAATAACAGTAATTCGGTCTCAGTTTGTAAACAAAAGGGTTCTGTATTAAATTAAAAACAAGGTTGATTGGAATGGTGTGTGCGAGACCTTTGCGGGGAAAGCGTGTCCAGGGGAGACCTCGCAGGCGCAAAGTGAGTGCCAGGAGAGGAAATAAACGATTGAATTTAAAACCCTCAACAAAAACTGCAGGAAAATCAATTATTAGCTTGTTAGTGGACAAAAGGGGTTCTATCTAAATTTTAAAACAAAGTTGATTGGAACGGAGGCTCCCGGACCGCCTGCGGATAGCGAGTGCCTGGAATGGAAATCAACGGTTAAATTGTCTACAGTTGAGACGGTCCTTTAAAAGACCGTCTTTTTTAAAAGACTTTTATTATATAATCCCATTTCAATTGGATATTTTTTTCATTATAAAAAATTCTAGTACACAAACTGACATCTTAATTTTAGTGTCTTTTGAATAAAAATAATTAAAAGTGTTTTTTACCAGGAGGGAATTGCTGCAAGAGGATCTTTAATAGTTCATATGAAACGTATTTTGGAAATTATTAAAATGGTAATAAAAAAGCAGGTATCTATTGCGATGCCTGCCTTCTTACGCTTTCCATTGCTTTTCAACTTGATGAAGGGCTTGTTGTAAAATTACTTCATGATCTGTACCCGGTTTAGTAAGGACGTTAGTTTGATAAGATTTTCCTTGGAAATCAACTGTTACTGTAACTTTTACCATAATGCATCTTTCCTTTCTTGATTCAGAATAAAATGAGGTGGTTGTACCTATTTCTTTAATACCCGTGGCAGAGGATTTTTCAAACATTTCAAAAGCTGTTAAATCTAAAGAATTAATATTCAAAATTATCTGATATTTTTACGGATGTGTCAACATTTTTTTTTTGACCTACCCCATTTCCCATTAAATAGAAAACGACCTGGCTTGTACACATGACAGCCAGGTTGTTTTTGTAAACGTACTATATTCATATTTTAGTTAAAATAATACCGATTAATGCTGCAAGAACACCGGCAATTTGATAGGTTTTTAGTTTTTCCTTGAATAAATAACATCCAGCGAATACGACAACTAAACAGTTCAGGCTGACGACAGGGAAAATGATGCTTGCGATCCCGGTGTTCAATGCAAAGAAATAACATCCATAGCCTATCATGCTTAAAAAACCTACTAAGGAACCGATTTTGACTTCCTTTAGCTTGATTTTTTCTTTTTTTAAGGCCAGAGCCGAAAGAAGATAAAGCATTCCGCCTCCATACATTGATACAAGGATATCAAGGGAGTTTAAATGAAGACGTGTTGATGTCGTCATTAGAATTCCGAGCACTCCGAATGATAAGATGGAGAATACTGTGTGCATGATCCAAGGGACATATTGATGGTTACCTTTGGCGTTAGGTGTATACTGGATAACTAATGTAGCGAGAAACATGCAGACTATTCCACTCCACTGCAAGGAGGAAATATGTTCGTGAAAAATTAAAGCTGCACAGAGTATGGGGAATATGGCATTCGCTGCGATTAATGGTGATGTCAAGCTTGCCGGCCCTTTTTCAAAGGCGCTTGCCATCTGGATGTTACCATTAGCGTTCAGTACACCAATTGCTGCTCCAAGCATGATGGACAGCCAGTTCAGCTGCAAACCATCCATAAACATTCCATAAATAATGGACAAAATAAAAGCTGAAAAATAAAAGAAAAATTGGATATGTATCTTGGAATAGCCTTTTCCGCTGCTCCATTTGAAAATGCTGTTATTGATTCCGAAACATAAGCTGGTGATGAGTGCTGCAAAAATCCACATGTGTATATTCTCTTCTTTCTTATAGGTTGAACTGCTTTTTCCATTTTAAACTGAATATATAAATGAATCAAACCCAATTTAAGAGAGTTGCATTGACATATTGACTATTTTTTTTTATATTTACTAAGACAATTTTAAAATATTTCCCGATAATCGGGAGAGGTTCATAGCATCACCCTCTTAAAAAAACTATGGCTTTGATATTTTTCGCGAATCAACCATATCTTTGAGGAGATATGGTTTTTGTTATATAGAGGCCCATTTTATGAATCTCCCTGAAACGTGGGATTAGGAGGACTTTTCATGTCTGGAAGAAAAGAAGAAGAATTAAAAAAAGATATCACACTGCTTGGTAATCAAGGAACAAAATATACATTTGACTATGCGCCTGAAATCCTTGAGTCATTCGATAACAAGCATCCGAACCGGGATTATTTCGTCAAATTCAATTGCCCGGAATTCACTAGTTTATGTCCGATAACGGGCCAGCCGGACTTTGCTACCATTTACATCAGCTATATTCCCAGTGTGAAAATGGTGGAAAGCAAGTCTTTGAAACTTTATTTATTCAGCTTCCGCAATCACGGTGATTTCCATGAAGACTGCATGAACATCATCATGAATGATTTAATCGAATTGATGGATCCTAAATATATTGAAGTTTGGGGCAAGTTTACACCTAGGGGCGGAATTTCCATCGACCCTTACACGAATTATGGGAAACCAGGCACGAAGTATGAGGAAATGGCGAATTACCGCTTGATGAACCATGACTTATACCCGGAAACTGTGGATAATCGCTAAAGAATAGGAGAGACAATGGGCATATGCCCGTTGTCTTTTTATTTGTTTTTAGCCATTCTTGATCCTTCGTTTTGATGGTTTGTCCTTTTTAAAAATACAAATGTCCTCCTATAATGGAATTTATACTTGATTGTTTCGAGAAAAAGCGTAATAATAGGGAGAGTTGATTTTGACAGAATATTTACGAAAATAGGGGATGTCGAGATGAAAGTTGCGAAGTTTGGTGGAAGTTCACTTGCGTCAGGTGAACAGTTGAGGAAGGTATTCGAAATTGTTGTTTCTGATCCAGAGAGAAAGATTGTAGTCGTTTCGGCTCCAGGGAAACGCAATTCCGATGATATAAAGGTGACGGATTTATTGATTGAAGCTGCGGAACAGCAGCTGCGCGGGGATAACGGAGAGCATTTGATAGAAGATGTCGTATCCCGCTATGCGAGCATTGCTGAAGAGTTGGATATATCCGAGAGTGTCATCACTGGGATTCATGAAAATTTAATGGTACTGCTGCATGCAGACCAAACTAACCCGAAGCGCTATCTGGATGCCTTGAAGGCCAGCGGCGAGGATAATAATGCGAAGCTGGTCGCAGGTTATTTCCAAAGCCGTGGTGTAGAGGCGCAGTATATAAATCCAAAGAAGGCCGGCTTGATCGTAACGGATGAAGGTGGATTTACCAAGGTGCTGCCAGAGTCTTATGATCGGTTATATGCTCTGCGTGATGAGCCTGGAATCGTAGTATTCCCAGGGTTCTTCGGTTATACGTTGGATGGCGATGTGTTAACCTTCTCAAGAAGCGGTTCCGATATTACTGGTTCGATTCTTGCGAATGGGGTCAAAGCTGATTTGTATGAGAACTTTACGGACGTGGATGCCGTTTATGCGGTGAATCCAAATGTGGTTTCCAATCCGAAGGGAATCCGGGAATTAACCTATCGTGAGATGCGTGAGCTTTCTTATGCAGGCTTCTCGGTATTTCATGATGAGGCACTGATCCCTGCATTCCGTGCGGGAATACCTGTCCATATCCAGAATACGAACAATCCGGCGGCACAAGGGACCCGCATTGTGAATACACGGGATAATACGAACGGGCCCGTTATTGGGATTGCGAGTGATAAAGGATTTTGCAGCATTTACATTAGCAAATATTTGATGAACCGGGAAGTTGGCTTTGGCCGGAAACTGCTGCACATCCTTGAAGATTATGGAGTTTCATATGAGCATATTCCATCAGGTATCGATGATGTGACGCTTATTCTAAGGCAGGACCAGATGAAAGGTGAAGCCGAGAGAAAAATCATTTCCCGAATCAAGAAAGAGCTGCATGCCGATGAAGTGAATGTGGAGCATGATCTTGCCTTGATCATGGTTGTAGGGGAAGGAATGCGCCATAATGTCGGTACAACGGCAAGAGCGTCAAAAGCCTTGGCCGAAGCTAAGGTGAATATTGAGATGATCAACCAGGGCTCTTCGGAGGTAAGCATGATGTTCGGTGTGAAAGGGCACAACGAAGAGACGGCGATTCAGGCATTGTATCACGAGTTCTTTTGAGTATGGGCGTTCAGGGACCTCCTTTTAGAAGGGGGTTTTTTGATTGAGCTTTTAGTCACTATACATACGCTGGGTTTTTCATTCGGTTCTTTATGATAGTGGCAATGACCGTGTGGGGATAACCATTACAAGCTAACAGACGCGCTGTAGGGTTCAGGGCGTCTGTATTAATTTAATACCCATTTGTCAAGTGGTTAAAGCAATTAGAGGAGAACGGAGTTGACGCTCCAACCTCTGAATACATCTCTTTCACCAAATTATAAATGAAAGAGATGTCAAAGGCACATCAAGTTTACGAGCCAAATGATTCACTGGCACCAATTGATTTAAAGTAATTAATTAGAGTTGATCTTGCTGAATAGAATCATGTTTAGAAAGCATCCATATCACCCAAGTTAAATACTTCTATATAATACAAAAAAGAGCGTAGGGATAAGTTCTATCTATATGTTAAAACAAAGTTGATTGGAGTGTAAGGGGCGAGACTCCTGGGGGAAAAGCGCGTCTAGGGGAGACATCGCAGGCGTAAGCCGAGGAGGCTCCCGGACCGCCCGCGGAAAGCGAGTACCTGGAGCGGAAATCAACGTTCAAATTGTAAAAGCCATAAAAAAACTGTAGAAAACTCGATTTTCATCAAGTTTGTCTACAGTCTGAGTCTCCAAATAGAAGATTGGATGCTTTCCTTTTATGTTAGTCCATAATGGTCAGGAGTTGATCGATCGCGGTCCTTGGACGAGGGGCAGGAATCATATCGGGATAGCCAACGTGAAGGCTGCCGACGATCTTCTCGCCTGGTTTCACGCCCAATGCTTCACGAAACTCCATGCTGTGTATCATGCCGTATGTTTCCCATATCATCCCGATTCCCTGTTCCCAGGCAAGCAGGCTGAAATTCTGGATCAAGGCACTTGTAGCCGCATAATCTTCTTCACGTGTCATGGGATTCGGGTTCTCTTCCATGATCACTGCGACAAACATCGGTACATCTATAAGTTTATTATATCCTCGCTGTCCGGCTGCTTTTTTCTTTTCAGGGTCCTTCTCTTTGCCTTCCATGAATGCACGGGTTGCTTCTGCGAGTTTTAAACGGCTATCACCATGCACCACGACGAAGCGCCATGGCTGGGTCATTTTATGGTTCGGTGCCCATGTCGAAGTTTCCAATAATGATTGAATGGTATCAATAGGAACAGGAATGTCCTTAAATCGTTTGATGCTGCGCCGTTCTTTAATGATATCTTCTAGTTTCATGATCATCCTGCTCCTTTAATCATATATGTAAGTTTAATAGTTGAAAAAAAATAATCCCCGGCTGCCTAATATGCTTCCAACGTGAATAAATTACTTGAATAAAGAGGGGGCAATATTCTAGTGACTTGCATTCGCTAATGAGCATATAATTTTACTAGGCACAGAGAAGCCGGGGCGACATTGTATCTATGTACAATATCAAAAGGGTACGATAAGAGAATATCGTAATTGCTTATCAAATTTCAGAGATCGATAATGAAATTGAAAATCATTATCAATTAGAATTTTCGCTTATTTCCTGTTATTTGTCAAGGGTATTTATAAAAAAAAATTCAAGATATTTACCAATGCTTTAAAACGGTTAAAATCTTTTAAAAAATCTGTATAAAAATGTATAATGAGAGGATGAAAAGATGCTATTTACATACGGAGAATCGAAGGTGTCATAGATGAAAAAATTGTCCTCATTTCTTAAGCCATACTGGCTTTTGATCATTCTTGCTTTATCCTTAATGATTGTCGAGCTCGGGGTAGAGCTGTTACAACCTCTATTTATAGCAAAAATCATTGATGATGGCATTTTGCAGAAAGATTTATCGGTGGTGATTAAATGGGGAAGTGTCATGGTTGGACTTTCCGTTTTTTCATTTCTTGGCGGGATCGTTAATTCATTTACGGCATCACATGTAAGTCAAAGCTTTGGACATGATGTCAGGAAAAGCCTTTTTGGTAAAATACAGGCGTTTTCTTTTGCAAATTTGAATAATATCCCGACTTCCTCGTTGATAACAAGGATGACGAATGATGTGACACAACTTCAAAATACGGTTTTTATGGGCTTGCGTATCATGGCGAGGGCGCCACTGATCGTAATCGGCGGAGCGATAATGGCTATTGCGGTCGATTTGAAACTATCACTTGTTTTGGTCATTTCAATTCCGATTCTTGTTTTCTTCCTGAGATGGGTTATGAAACGAGCAGCCAAGCTGTTTAAGCTCGTACAGAAAAAACTCGATAATGTTAATGGCGTAATGAGGGAAAACCTGATAGGCATGCGCTTGATCAAGGCTTTTCTTCGTAAGGAGCATGAAATCGGCCGATTTGACGATGCGAATGAAGAGTTGAAAAGAAAGACCGTGACTTCGCTTCGTCTAATAGAAACGACGATGCCTGTACTGATGTTGGTCATGAATGTGGCGATTCTGATCATTCTCTGGCTTGGAAGCGAATTTATAACAACGGGAGATATACAGGTAGGGGAAGTTGTGGCGATTGTCAACTATGCCACAAGAATTGCGGCATCCCTTTCCGTTTTTTCATGGCTGATCATGGTCATTTCCCGTGCGAAGGCTTCAGCGGAGCGTGTGACGGAAATATTTGAAACCCCGATAGATATTGATGAAGGTAAGGCGGAAAGCAAGAGTGGGGCCGTAAATGGGGGAGGCATCAAGTTTTTGGATGTATCTTTTCGTTATCCTGGAACCGATACGCCGATATTGAAAAACCTGACCTTCTCCATCGATCCGGGAGAAACGCTTGCCATCTTAGGAGCGACAGGATCAGGGAAAACATCTCTGTTTCAGCTGATTCCGAGATTATACGAAGTTGAAAGCGGCTCCATTCAAATTGATGACCAAGATCTGAAAGATATCCCACTGAATTCTCTGCGGAAAAGGATCGGCTATGTACCGCAAGAGGCGCTGCTTTTTTCAGGAACCATAAAAAATAATGTCGCTTGGGGAAAAGAAGGTGCCTCGATGGAGGAAATCATGGCTGCGGCCAAGCATGCTCAGGTGCATGAGACCGTAATGAAACTTCCGAAGCGATATGAAACCCAGTTAGGGCAAAAAGGAGTGAATCTGTCCGGAGGGCAAAAACAGCGCTTATCGATCGCAAGAGCATTGGTGCGCAGACCGAAGATTCTCCTTCTGGATGATAGTACGAGTGCGCTGGATTTGAAAACGGAAAGTAAATTGCTTGCCGCTTTAAAGGAATATACATGCACAACGCTCATCATTACACAAAAAATCAGTACAGCCATGGAGGCGGACAAAATCTTGTTGCTGGAAAGCGGTCAAGTCCTTGCACTGGGGAAACATGAGGATTTGCTTCAAACAAGCGATCTTTATCGAAAAATCGTTCACTCACAGTTTGGGGAGGAGGGGATTTCGCTTGAGTCAAAGAATATCTCCCGATAAGGCAAAGTCCAAACCGGTCAACTCCTGGAATACGATAAAAAGGATCATTCCCTACTTAGCAACGAATAAAAGCCTGTTATTTTGTGTCCTTTTCATGGTGCTGATAAGCTCGGTTTTGGGATTGCTTGGCCCCTTTCTTGTTGGGATGTCCATTGATGATTATATTGTCACGAAAGATAGCGGGGGGCTGATCACCCTTCTTTTCGGACTTCTTGGAGTCTATATATTCTATTCCCTATCCATGTGGCTTCAGAATTATTGGATGATTGGAATCGCGCAGGATACGGTTTATGAAATGCGCAATCAATTATTTAAAAAGCTTCACCAGCTGTCCATCCCCTTTTTTGACCGGCGCCAGCATGGGGAATTGATGAGTAGGGTCACGAATGATATAGAAAATGTCAGTTCCACTTTGAATAGTTCCGTCATCCAGATTTTTTCAAGTGTGCTGACACTGGTCGGGACGATCGGAGTCATGCTGTATTTGAGCCCTTTATTAACTGTTTTAACCTTATTCATCGTTCCGCTTATGTTCTTCGGTCTGAGGTGGATAACGAACCGGACAGGAAAGCTGTTTAAACAACAGCAGAAGAACCTTGGGGAACTGAATGGGTTTATAGAAGAAACGATTTCCGGACAACGGATCGTAAAGGCTTTTTCACAAGAAGATAAAGTGATCCGGGATTTTATCATCCGGAGTGAAAACTTGAAGAAAGCCGGCTTCCTATCACAATCATACTCCGGGCTGATTCCAAAACTGATGAATTTACTGAACAACTTAAGTTTCACGGTAATAGCTGCTGTCGGCGGGTTTTTGGCGCTGAGTGGCATAGGAACGGTTTCCATCGGGGTAATTGTCATCTTCACCGAGTATTCAAGGCAATTCACCCGTCCGCTCAATGACCTGGCTAACCAATTCAATACACTCCTTTCGGCTGTTGCCGGTGCGGAGCGGGTTTTCGCCATACTTGATGAAGAAGAAGAGGAAGTGGATGAGAAGCAGGCCTCTGAACTTCGCGATGTCTGCGGTGAGGTGGTCTTTGAGGGTGTTTCCTTTTCGTATAATGATGAGGAGCAAACGATATATGATGTTAATTTCCAGGCGGAAAAAGGGGAGACCATCGCGCTTGTAGGTCCCACTGGGGCCGGTAAGACTACGATCATTAATCTTCTTGCCCGTTTTTACGAGCCGAGCAGCGGCCGGATAATGATTGATGGGCAGGATATCCAACAGGTGACGAGGTCTAGTCTCCGTAAGCATATGGGCTTCGTTTTACAGGATTCCTTCTTGTTTCAAGGTACGATTCGTGAAAATATCCGCTACGGCCGACTGGAGGCGGAAGATGAAGAAGTGGTGAATGCAGCCATGCTTGCCAATGCCCATTCCTTTATCATGAAACTGCCAGATCGATATGATACCATCTTGAATCAAGAGGGCAGTGGAATAAGTCAGGGGCAGCGCCAGTTATTATCGATTGCCAGGGCTATTTTAGCCGATCCCATTCTATTGATTTTGGACGAAGCGACAAGTAGCATAGATACGATTACCGAACTTAAAATCCAGGAAGCATTACACCGCTTGATGGAGGGAAGGACAAGTTTTGTCATTGCCCACAGATTGAATACAATTCAGCAAAGTGATCAAATCCTTGTACTTGATGAAGGAAGGGTCATTGAAAAGGGATCCCATGATGAATTGTTGCGGCAGAGGGGTTTTTATTACGACCTATTTCGCAGTTCTTTAAGGGGAAATCAGATTGGATGAAGAAAGAATGTGTGCCGTCAGGCGCACATTTTTTTGTTGTTGGTCCAATAAAAAGGACAACTTCCGTTTCATTTAATGATGCACCTTCTAAAAATGGGGTTATTTACCCAATGCGGTTCTTATAAAGAGTGTGAATTCATAAATCTATATTGGTGGGAAAAGAGGTAATTATCGACAAAATAATGGAAAATACTTTACAAATTGACCAATTTACTATTGCTAAAAATCCTTATGGTGACATATAATTCAGAATATATATAAAATTCTTTAAATTTAATGGGCATGGGGAGTAATTCAGCCCAGGTCCCTTATAAATGAAGGTTTTTTATAGTTGTAAAATAGTTCAATGGAGGGGAGATGGAAAAAAATGAAAGCGCTTAAGTCAGTCGTACTTTGGGGGATCATATCTGCTTTGGGGGCGGTGAGTTTTGGTTTCGTCGCGCTAAACCGGGGGGAAAGCATCAATGCCATGTGGATTGTCACTGCAGCACTCTGTGTTTATTCAATTGCATACCGCTTTTATAGTAAATTCATTGCACGGAAAGTGTTTGAGCTAGATGACAATCGCCAGACTCCATCGGAAGCGAATAATGATGGGAAAGATTATGTTCCTACAAACAAATGGGTGTTGTTTGGCCACCATTTTGCAGCAATTGCCGGAGCTGGCCCTCTGGTAGGTCCCATCCTTGCAGCGCAGATGGGATATTTGCCAGGGACGCTATGGCTTGTAGTCGGAGTTGTTTTGGCTGGTGCCGTACAGGATTTCATCATTCTTTTCGGTTCGATGCGCCGTAACGGCAAATCTTTGGGAGAGATGATCAAAGAGGAAATTGGACCGATTACAGGCTTGATAGCGATGATCGGTATCCTCGGTATCATGATCATTTTATTGGCGGTACTTGCCCTGGTTGTCGTAAAAGCGCTGGTGGGCAGTCCGTGGGGAATGTTCACGATTGCCTCGACCATACCGATTGCAGTCCTTATGGGCATTTACATGCGTTATATAAGGCCGGGACGGGTTGGTGAAGGGTCGATTATCGGAATCATACTTTTGATGCTCGCGTTATATTTCGGCCGCTTTGTAGCCGAGAGTGCAACATTGGCGCCAATGTTCACTTTCAGCGGGGAAACGATTGCCATCATGTTGATTGTCTACGGTTTCGTTGCCTCCGTTTTGCCTGTATGGATGTTATTGGCACCGCGTGATTATTTAAGTACATTCTTGAAAATCGGTACGATCATCGGACTTGCACTTGGTATCTTTATTGTCATGCCGAGCCTTGAAATGCCTGCAGTCACTCAATTCATCGATGGAACAGGACCTGTATTTTCCGGAAATTTATTCCCGTTCCTATTCATTACGATCGCTTGTGGAGCGGTATCGGGATTCCATGCACTCGTTTCCTCAGGTACAACTCCTAAGATGATTGAACGCGAATCGCATGCACGTCCAATCGGATACGGGGCGATGTTGACTGAATCCTTTGTAGCCATCATGGCGATGATTGCCGCCTGTGTATTGACGCCAGGTATATATTTTGCTATTAACAGCCCGGGAGCCGTTGTGGGAACGGAACCAGCGCAAGTGGCTGCTACCATATCCGATTGGGGTTTCCTTGTGACACCTGAGATGATTACCGGCCTTGCAGACGATGTTGGGGAAGAGACCATCATATCCCGTACTGGAGGAGCACCGACCTTTGCAATCGGCATGGCCCATATCTTCTCGCAAGTGATTGGGGGGGCGTCCCTGATGGCGTTCTGGTATCATTTCGCGATCTTGTTCGAGGCATTGTTCATATTGACCACCATTGATGCAGGAACCAGGGTGGGACGTTTTATGATACAGGATATCATCGGCACCTTTTACAAACCATTTGCCGAAACGAATAAATGGCTGCCTAATATAATTGCAACTGCCATTTGTGTAATCGGTTGGGGGTACTTCCTTTATCAAGGGGTCATTGATCCTCTTGGCGGGATCAATACCCTTTGGCCATTGTTTGGAATTGCGAATCAGATGCTTTCCGCCATTGCGTTGCTGCTTGGGACGACGGTCCTTTTCAAAATGGGCAAAAAAGCGTACACATGGGTCACTCTTGTGCCCACTACATTCTTGTTGATAGTGACCATGACGGCAGGGTGGCAGAAGCTGTTCCATGAAAACCCGGCAATTGGCTTTTTAGCACATAAGGATAAATTTAAAGCGGCCTATGATAGTGGGGAAGTTCTTGCTCCGGCAGCTAATCTGGCCGAGATGAAACGGGTTATCGTCAATGATTATGTGGATGCAGCCCTTTGTGCCATCTTCATGATCGTGGTGATCACTGTCCTGATTTCTGCCATTAGGTTATGGATAAAGGTCTTGAAGAACCAGAAAATAGATTTACATGAAACACCTTATGTATCAAGGACGTCATAAGGGAGGGAAAGCAATGTTGAAAAGAATAATTACAATTCTCAGCTACAGAAAGCAATTCGTCAGTTTGCTCGTCGGCGTGCCAAGTTATGATACGTATGTGGCACATATGAAAAAGCATCATCCTGAAGAGCGCGTGAAAACCAGGAAAGAATTTTTCTGCGAAGCCCAGGATGAACGGTATAACGCAAAGGGTGGGAAAGTGTCTCGTTGCTGTTAATTGAATATTTTTTGAGGGTCCTCAATATGAGGGCCCTTTTTTTATTGGTTTTTTTGAAGTGGGACATAGGTAGAGGGGTAAATGTAATAGTAATGGAGTCGTAAAAAGGTGGAAAATTAATTATAAGACAAAAAAATCAAATTATCTAAGCCTTTATTCACAGTGATGTTATATAACCTAACATCTTTTTATAAAATATAAAAATTAAGTTGAATTATTAGAAAATTAAGTATATGATAAAAAATATAACATAATAGTGTTAATAAACATAACATATACAAAAAACAAGGGGGAAAAAAACAGTATGCAAATGGCAGATTCGGTATTCATGTTTTTGGCGACAATGATGGTTTGGTTAATGACACCAGGGATTGCCCTATTTTATGGAGGGATGGTAAAAAGTAAAAATGTCCTGAATACGGCAATGCATAGTTATATGCCATTGGCTGTCATTTCGATTCTTTGGGTGCTGATTGGGTATTCAATATCATTTTCACCTGGTAATACACTTCTGGGAGGTCTGGACTGGGTTGGCTTAAAGGATGTAGGCTTTGCACCTGGACCATACAGTGAAACGATTCCTCATAGTTTGTTCATGTTATTCCAAATGACTTTTGCCGTTTTAACCGTCTCGATCATTGCAGGTGGCATTGCCGAGCGGATGAGATTTTCAGCATTCCTGATTTTTACGATCCTTTGGTCTTTATTCGTATACGCTCCCGTTGCACACTGGGTATGGGGAGGCGGCTGGTTAGCGGAACTTGGTACACTTGACTTTGCAGGCGGCAACGTTGTTCATATTTCTTCAGGGGTTGCAGGTCTGGTTTTAGCGATCATGTTAGGTAAAAGGAAAGAGTCGGGTGACAGTGCACCGCATAATCTTCCTTTAACATTCCTTGGCGGATCATTAATATGGTTCGGTTGGTACGGCTTCAACGTCGGAAGCGCACTGACAATCAATGAAGTGGCGATGAATGTATTCGTCAATACAGCTGTTGCTGCCGCTGCTGGTATCATAGGCTGGCTGATCGTTGAGTATATGGCTAATAAAAAGGCAACATTGCTGGGTGCGGTATCAGGAGCTATTTCTGGCTTGGTGGCCATTACACCTGCTTGCGGATTCGTAACCCCTGCCTCTTCCATCATCATCGGTGTCATTGGTGGTGCCGTATGTTTCTGGGGCGTATTCTTCCTGAAGAATAAACTCGGTTACGATGATGCACTTGATGCTTTCGGATTGCACGGGATCGGCGGGACATGGGGTGGGATCGCTACAGGTTTATTCGCGACCACTTCCGTTAACGAAAACGGTGCAGATGGTTTATTCTATGGAGATTTCAACTTGTTGTGGAAGCAGCTTGTAGCGATCATTGCGACATATATCTTCGTTGCCGTGGTCACATATGTCGTTGCTAAAGTCATTAACCTTTTCGTACCGTTGCGTGTCAGTGAAGAAGATGAGTCAATGGGGCTTGATCTTACACTTCATGGAGAAAAAGCTTATCACGAATCCATTTAAAAGGGGGTTGCTCATATGTCCGAGGTTTTAACGAAAATCGAAATCATTACACGTCCGATCAAGTTTGAACAATTCAAAGCGGAACTTGCAAAAATAGGGGTAAGCGGAATGACTGTATCGGAAGTAAAAGGAACGGGTCTTCAGAAAAGTTATGTGGAAACCTATAGAGGCAGAAATCGTGAAATGTCACTACATGATCGAATGAAAATCGAAATCGTCGTGTGTGAAGTGCCAGTTCAGGATGTTGTGGATGTAGCAAGGAAATTCCTGAGTACAGGTAAACCAGGTGACGGAAAAATCTTCATTTATGAATTGGCGAATGTTGTGAATATCCGTACCGGAAAAGAAGGTCATGATGCGTTAAAGAATGACATCTGAATGTCCGGCCGAATGTCCGGCCGAATGTGCCGGATACAGTTGATTAAAGAAAGGGAGCTGAAAATGGGGAGACTGGTCCGAATTGTTAATGCAAAAAAACAGAAGATCGTTAATACGCTCATTTCAGAGGGTGTATATCAACCTGATGACCGACCCTTTTTATTGGAATTGCCACTGAAAAATCTAGAAGAGATACTATCTCTAAGAATAAAATCCTCGTTTCAAAATCCCCGTTTTAAAAAATGACCTTTAGCCGTTATCCTATATGGGGAGAGCGGCTTTTTTATGCGTTTGATTTCCACCCTCGCGACATTTAAATGTTAGTATATAAGGAAACTTTTTTCTTGAATCCCCCATGGAAATCGGGGAGCTTTCCAACTATAATGAATAAGGATGTAAATTTAAATACGATTTTTTTGCCTTTTTTGACGCTTTTCGCTTAGTTACTTCAATTTTTCTTTAATTTTACGAATAGTAAATTCAAAAAAATGTAAGTTTTCCAAAAAAATGATGAATTATTTTATGAATGCCCTGTTTAATAATAGGGAAATTATTAATATGTTCTTTTAAGAGGTGAAAGGAAATGGATCAATTTACGGTCGAATCCGTTTTAAATATCATCAGGGAATTTGTACCGAAGGATGCTTCAATTTCTGTGGCTGATTCCGAAAAATACATTTATTATCAACCGAGCAAACAAGTTGATTTAAGAATAAAACCAGGTGATTTAATCAGTGAAAACACAGCGACATATAAAGCACTGAGTGTCCGTAAAAAAATAGGGGTGCAGGTTGAAAGCAATGTATTTGGCGTACCTTACTATGGGCTGAGTGTTCCTATCATGGACCAGGGCAATCCTTTAGGAGCGGTAACGGCCATCTTGCCGACAAAGCCATTAATTTTACCGACATCATTCTTGACCATTAAAACCGAAGATCGCTGGATACCGCTTCCATATGATGAAATTATGTATCTGGAAGCTCAAAATAGGAAAACTAAAATTCAGTCCGAACGTGTGAGTGGATTTCATAAAATGAATTTAAGTGAATTGGAATTCATTTTACCTAGTGATTTATTCATTCGCGTGCATCGTTCGTACATCGTCAATATCAACTATATTCAAGAAATCCTTCCCGATTTTCATTCTACATTTTTACTGATAATGAAAGACAATTCCAAAATCCAGGTCAGTCAAACGTATGCAAGTCAATTCAGGAGGGCTTTAGGATTTTAATGATTCTCCCTTGTGTGAATAAAATGCTGGTTTATGACCTATTTAAGGCTTTTCATTCAAAAATGAATGTGACGATTACACAGGATTGGTAAAATTAAGTGTAAGAAAAGCGAAAATGGGGGTCTTTTGTATGAACGAAAGCGTTTTCAAAAAAATTCGCAATGAACAATTTAAGGGGAAAGTAGTTACAGCGGAAGAAGCAGCTTCATGGATTAAAGATGGGATGAAACTCGGGATGAGTGGATTTACCCGTGCTGGTGATGCTAAAGTTATTCCGATGGCTCTAGTTGAAAAAGCAAAAACTGAAAAATTCAAAGTTGACGTTTATACTGGTGCTTCATTAGGACCGGAAGTCGATCAACATATGGCGGAAGCCGGTATCATAAATAAACGTTTGCCGTTCCAAGCGGATAAAGGCATTCGCAATAAAATAAATGCTGATGAAGTCACTTATGTGGACCAGCATTTATCTCATACAGCTGAACAAGTTCGTCAAGGCATTGTCGGACCTATAGATTTTGCAATCATCGAAGCACTGGCGATTACGGAAGAAGGATTGATCATCCCGACAACTTCTGTAGGTAACTCAGCCATATTCGTTCAAGAAGCTAAACATGTAATCATTGAATTGAACGTGTCCCATCCAGAAGGATTGGAAGGGATGCATGATATATATACACCAGCTGAACAAGGGAAACGCGAACCGATTCCTATGACTAAAGCTAGTGATCGCCTTGGATCGATCGGTATTGCGGTTGACCCTGAAAAAGTAATGGGAATCGTCATTTCTACAGATCTTGATGCACCTTCTACAATCGTGCCGCCGGATGAAGAAACTGCAACAATCGCGAACCACCTCATTAACTTCCTTCGTGAAGAAATCAAGGCTGGCCGTTTAACTGAAAGCCTTGCTCCGCTTCAGTCGGGTGTAGGTTCAGTGGCAAATGCTGTATTCGCTGGCTTCCTTGATTCTGAATTTAAAGATTTGGAAGTTTATTCAGAAGTGCTGCAAGATGCGGTATTTGATTTAATCGATGCTGGAAAAGTGAAATTCGCTTCAGGTTGTTCGATCACATTAGCTGAAGAAAAAGGTAAACAAGTTTACGGTGAACTTGAAAAATACCGTGATAAACTAGTTCTTCGTCCACAAGAAATATCTAACCATCCTGAAATCATCCGCCGTCTTGGCTTGATTTCAATCAATACAGCGTTAGAGTGTGATATCTATGGTAACGTAAACTCGACACATGTTTCTGGGACAAGAATGATGAATGGAATCGGTGGATCGGGAGATTTTGCCCGTAACTCACGCCTAGGCATTTTCGTAACGAAATCATATGCAAAAGGCGGCAAGATTTCCAGTATCGTTCCTTTCGTTTCTCATGTGGATCATACTGAACATGATGTGGATGTATTAGTGACAGAGCAAGGGATCGCTGATTTACGTGGTTTGGCACCAAAAGAGCGCGTAGAGTTAATCATTGAAAATTGTGCGCATCCTGACTACCGTCCACAGCTTCGTGCATACTTCACTGAAGCTGTTGCGCAAACTGGCGGGCATCAAACTCCACACATTCTTGAAAAAGCATTTTCATGGCATACAAACCTAGCTAAAAACGGTACGATGCTTGAAGCAGTACTTCAAGATCAAAAATAAGACTCAAAACCACCCCGCCAATACAGCGGGGTTTTTTTTATTTGGGTCCGTTTCCCGTATTGGGAAAACCATGAATCTTTCAATTTGCATGATGGTGCATATTAGTTTTTTTCCTCTAACATATAAAAGATTTAAAGTGTAAAATGATGCTTAGCCATCAAAAAGATAGGGAACTGTATCTTTAGGCTTTTTTCTTTTATTTTTGTATATAATTATTCATTCAAGTTATAGAAGTATGGTAAACTGCTAACAATGAAGGATTATCATACATAGAATTTTTTCGTTTCCTTAGAAATAAGGAGTCATATAGAATGCTTATAGTGGAGGAGATTATTTGTTCAAGCAAAAACTGCATTTTTGGACGTTAGAGTTATTACTTTTGTCTTTACTTTTTTATGTTGGTACAAAGATTTCTTTTCTTTTTGAACCAATCGTGATTTTTACCTCGACATTGTTCTTTCCCATCTTGATTTCAGGTTTTCTCTATTTCCTGTTCAATCCCACTGTTGATTTCCTCGTTAAAAGAAGAGTGCCTAGGGGATTGGCGATATTATTGCTTTATGTATTTTTCCTGGGATTGATTAGTTTATTGGTCGGTTTGGTTGGCCCGTCACTTTCCAAACAGGTTACGGACTTAATCAATAACCTTCCGGATTATTTCAATCAAACAAGGAAGTTCATTGAAGATTCAGCGGAGTCAAAATGGTTTTTATGGACGGTGGAACAAGATTATGTACCTCTGCAAGAAGTAGGGGATTCGCTTCAGAAATATTTGACTGATTTACCTAGTAATATAACGAACAGTTTAACTTCCGTTTTCAGCGTAGTGACGAATATTACTTTAGTGGTCGTAACGGTTCCTTTCATCCTGTTTTATATGTTGAAGGATGGGGATAAGCTTCCGGCCGCCATTATGAAATTCGTACCGGTTCGCTATAGAAAACCAGCTTTAACAGTACTTCAGGAAACTGGCGGGACGCTTACTACATACATACAAGGGCAGATGCTTGTTTGCATGTTTGTCGGGATCGGAACGTTCATCGGGTATTTGATCATTGGTTTGCCTTATGCGTTCTTATTCGCACTGATTGGTGCTGTAACCAATATCATTCCATATGTAGGCCCGTTTATCGGAGCCGCTCCTGCTGTCATTGTGGCATTGATTCATTCACCGACAGAGGCATTATTGGTCATTCTGGTTGTAACGGTCATTCAGCAATTGGATGGCAATTTCATTTCACCGCTAGTCATTGGGAAAAAATTGAACACGCATCCGCTGACCATCATCATCCTATTGCTCGTGGCCGGAAACATTGCCGGTATCATCGGCATGATTTTGGCCGTTCCGACTTACTCGGTTGTTAAAACGATAGTATTGAATATCGTTAAATTCATCAGGATCCGAAAAGAGGAAAAGCTTGAAGAAGATATATTGGAATGAAAAAACGGGCCCGACTCAATTGAGTCGGGCCCGTTTTCTTAGTGTCACAAACCTAAGGAAATATATTTTACTTCCAGGAATTCTTCGATGCCCTGGTGTCCGCCTTCACGGCCGAGTCCGCTTTGCTTGAATCCGCCAAATGGAGCTTGCGGAACGGAAGGAAGTCCATCGTTCAAGCCTACAATTCCAAATTCAAGTGCCTCGGTGAATTTGATGCCCTTGGTGATATTTTCAGTGAAAACGTAAGCTGCCAAACCGAAGATGGAGTCATTTGCCCTCTTGATTGCCTCCTCGTCAGTCTTAAAGGAGGCTATAGGAGCTAGTGGACCAAATGTTTCTTCCTTCATGCAGAGCATGCTGTCATCAATGTTGGACAGTACGGTTGGTTCAAGAAAAAGGCCGCTTATTGATTTACCGCCAGCTTCAAGCTTAGCACCGCTGCTGATTGCTTCATCTATTTGTTTTTGAACCTTATCCACTGCATTTTGATCGATAAGCGGACCGATATCGACGCCATCTTCCAGTCCGTTTCCTACCTTTAGTTCCTTTACCTTGGCAACGAGCTTTTCGATGAAGGCTTCTTGTATGGCTTCGTGGACATAAATGCGATTTGAACAGACGCATGTTTGTCCTGCGTTACGGAATTTTGAACTGATGATGCCATCAACCGCTTTATTAAGGTCGGCATCCTCAAGAACGATTGCTGGTGCGTGACCTCCGAGTTCAAGCGAGATTTTCTTAACTGTGTCAGCCGAGCCCCTCATAAGGGTTTTCCCGACTTCTGTAGAACCGGTAAACGTCAATTTACGAACCCTCGTATCTTGAAGCCAAGTTTCACCGATTTCTGATGATTTTCCTGTCACGACATTGATGACACCTTTTGGAATGCCAGCTTCTTCAGCTAATTCAGCCATTTTTAAAGCTGTTATTGGAGTCAGGTTTGCCGGTTTAATGACGACTGTGCAGCCGACGGCAAGCGCTGGTGCCACTTTTCTTGTAATCATGGCTGCAGGAAAGTTCCAAGGCGTAATGACAGCTACAACTCCGACAGGCTGTTTAGTCACGAAAAGACGCTTATTGGACACGGAAGCAGGAATCGTTTCGCCGTACACCCGTTTTCCTTCTTCGGCAAACCAAGATAAAAAGCCGTTTGCGTATGTCATCTCACCAAGAGCCTCTTTAAGGGGCTTGCCTTGCTCTTCAGTCATGATTTTTGCCAGTTCTTCTTTATTATCATCAATCAATCGATGCCATTTCCAAATCAGTTCAGCGCGTTCGTAGACTGAGAGTGCAGCCCAGCCCGTAAAGGCTTCATATGCGGCATCTGCAGCCTTCGCCGCTTCAGTTGCACCGCCTTTAGGAACGGTGGCAACTATTTCATCCGTTGCCGGGTTTCTTACTTCAATTTTATCCAATCCAAAATCCGACCACTCACCGTTAATAAATAATCCGTAATCCTTCATGATAAAACCTCCTAATTTGGTTAAATCCATCAAACTACTAAAACTTTTAACTTTATACTTTTACCTGTTACATAAAAGTATAAACACTTTTCACTGATTCTGAAATTTATTTGATTGGCTATTTATAGAAAATTGGCTAATTGATAGAAAGGGAGCAATAAAAAAAAGAGGTGCAAGTTACACACCTCTTCATTAGTGTTCGATTATTTTTCCGATGAGACGGCCACTTCATTCATATCACCTGAGATGGCTTGGTTTGGATTGAATTCACCTTCTGATTTAGAAATGACCACTGTAGCAACACTGTTACCGATTAGGTTGGTGATGGCACGTGCTTCAGACATGAAGCGGTCGACTCCCAGTAGTAATGCCATTCCTTCAACTGGAATCATTGGGAAGGCAGCTAATGTTGCAGCAAGGGTAATGAAACCGGATCCCGTTACACCAGCAGCACCTTTGGATGTCAACATCAAGATTCCCAGAAGGGTCAATTCCTGCCAGATGCTTAAATCGACACCATATGCTTGAGCGATGAAAATTGCAGCCATGGATAAGTAGATGGATGTGCCATCAAGGTTGAAAGAATAACCTGTTGGGACAACCAAACCGACTACCGATTTTGAGCAACCGTATTTTTCGAGTTTTTTCATCACGCTTGGCAGGGCGGATTCCGACGAAGATGTTCCTAAAACTAAGAGGATCTCTTCTTTTATATAGGCAATGAACTTGAAAATATTAAAGCCGTACATTTTTGCGATCGAGCCAAGGATTAGTATGATGAATAGTGCCATTGTGATATATACGCTGCCCATTAATTGTCCTAACGAGGTTAAAGAACCAAGGCCAAACTTACCGATTGTATAAGCCATTGCTCCAAATGCGGCCAATGGAGAAACTTTCATGATCATACCTACTATGCCGAAGAAAATGTCGGCAATATGCTGAAAGAAAGAAACGACTGGCTGCACTTTCGGTCCCATTGCCGCCATTGATAATCCGAATAATACGGCAAAGAATAGAATAGGGAGTAAGTCTCCGCCGGCCAGTGCTGCAACGGCATTATCAGGAATGATATTAGAAATGAAAGCAATGGCTCCATGTTCCGTTTCGGAAGCGGCTGTTGTATATTGTGATACATCTCCGCCCTCGACTGAATCGATGTTAAAGCCTTTACCAGGTCCCAGCAGATTGACTACGATGATACCGATGGCAAGTGCGAAAGTGGTAACGATCTCAAAATAGAGCAGGGCCTTTCCGCCGATGCGGCCAACCTTTTTCATATCACCCATACCGCCAATTCCGATTACGACGGTTAAGAAGATGATTGGTGCAATGACCATTTTAATCATTTTAATAAATAAATCAGCTAATATCTTCAGTTGTTCACCGAAAGCAGGGAAGAAGAAACCGACTGTTATACCCAGAATGATACCGATGATGACCTGAACTGTTAGATTTTTTAATATTTTCAAGGTGCATTCTCCTTTATTATATGATAGCGCTTTCTTAACTTGGTAATAGTGTAACAGAAGAAAGAATCAGAATATTCTTTTGGTGATATTGTTTTCTTTTTGTTCTTTTTGGTCTTGGGGATTTTTAATAACTGAAGGGAAGAAGAGGAATTAAAAGTGCCATTAGGATATAGATAGATTACTAAGCTGCAAAAAAAAATACCGGTGGAGCACCGGTATTGGCGAAAATCAATTTTCAAAAGGTTTTATGAGTGCATATAGGGTTCCGATCACAGGAAGTTTCAAACCTGCCTTTTCGGCAAGGCGCAGTGCACCGCCCTGTAAATGTTCCACTTCGAGGGTTAGGCCCTTCCGGCGGTCCTGGTGCATGGAAGAGGTGGATTCGTCAGGTAAACCTGCCATGTTTTCTAACGCTTGAGCAATATTCTCCACAGTAATACCGACGTCATAAGCATTTGCAAGCTCCTTCATTTCAACAAGGACCTTTTCTAGCAATCCATTGGTTTCCGGGAATCTCCGTATCGTGCCGATAGGGAGGTTAGATGCAGTTGTCACACCGGAAAAAGCGGTGATGAACATATATTTGATCCACATCCTGATCAATATGTTTTCCGTTCTGCTTGCCTTCATGATAGCTGATCCGGTAGCCTGTTCGAATTCATCACAAACCTTTTTTTGTGACGGATGAAGCGGGCCATAGATTAAATCGTGATTTTCATTGGAGTGAATGACATGACCTTTTTCATCAAGGGTTGCTATGATGAAGGCGCTTCCTCCCAAGACGGCTTCTTCGCCCAGTTCGTCCTGTAAAATGGATACATGTTCCAACCCATTCAAAAGCGGGAGGACCTTTGCGCCCCTTTCAACAAGCACCTTTAAATCTGTAAGAGTGCCTGGCAGATGCTGGCCTTTTACAGCGAGAATCACAAGATCGACCTTTTCTATATCATTTACATTCTCTGTGATATGAAGGTCGTTGAATTGGTAGTTTCCATGTGGGCTGGTTAAGCTGATCCCGTTTTCCTTCAATTGTTTAGCGCGGTTTTTTCGGACAAGGTATTGAACATCCTGCCCGGCCTGCTGCAACCTGCCCCCAAAGTAGGAGCCGAGTGCCCCTGCCCCTATAATGACAATATTCAAAGCGCACACCTCTCTTTTGATTAAGATATACTAATCATAACATTGACTGAATTTTCGGTAAATATTTTCCGTTTGACGGTAACTGGTTGTTTAGTTGTTTGCAAGAATGGGAAAAACAAAAAAACAGCCTGAAAGGTTTCAGGCTGGTGCTTATCATTATTTATAGATTTTTACTTTAACGGTTTTTCTGCCCCAATTGATAGCTTTTGAGTGAGAAGAGTAGAAGACGTCAATTTTATTACCTTTGATTGCGCCGCCTTTATCTGCAGCAATGGCATCCCCGTATCCTTCTACATGAACTTTTGTTCCAAGTGGAATGACTTTAGGGTCGACTGAGATTGCTTTTACGTTAGGGTTTTTCTTTAAGTTAAGACCCGATGCTGTAATCCCGCTGCAGCCTTTGCAGTTTGCTGTGTATGCTGTTGCCTTCACCGTGATCGTTTTATATTTTTTTGATGATGATGATGTTTTAGCTTTAGGTTTAGCTGCGGTCGATGTTTTCTTGACCTTTAAAACTTGTTTTGGATGGATGTTATCTTTTTTCAGGTTGTTCCAACTTTTGAGTTGATTGACTGTTATATTATGTTTATTGGCGATACCCCATAGTGTGTCGCCGCTTTTAACTTTGTATGTAGTAGTAGCAGCCGATGAAACTCCGGAAAAACTAAATACCAAAAAGAAAGCAGTGAATAGTGGAAGTAGTATTTTTTTCAAAATGAATAGTCTCCTTTGTTTTAAATCGTAGACTTAGAATAACAGGTCTTTATGACAATAATGTTTCGGTGGAATAGTAATTGTGTTACAAAAAGGTTTCCCTTGATAAATAAATGTAATATAAACTAGGTCAAAAGTACTTATCTAAGAAATGTAAATATATTATTTATTATGTCAGTATAAGCGTATTTTTGTTAAATAGTGTTGATGTAATGGCGTATCCTGTTTAATGAGGTAATATATGGACGTGTAATCCCTGGTTTTAAAGTCCTGTATATTTTGTAAAAAAACAACGTAATAATAGACGATTGAATGCTGTTTATTTTAGTAGGAGAGGATATGCGGAACATGAAAAAAGCCGACATCTATGTGATGCCGGCTTTTTTCATGATTTGGATTAATGTAAAACAAATTCAGAAGCGAAATCGACAAGCATTTTTTGATAGACTGCTACCGATTCAAGATTGACGCATTCCCTATCTCCATGCCAGTTCTCACCTTTTGGTCCGAATTCAATCGCTGGGATATCATATGCCGCAAAAAAGACGGTATCTGCGGAGCCATGTTGTCCAAAAATGACAGCGTCTTGCTTGGTGTTTCTTTCGATAATCGGACGGAGCAGAGTGATGAATGGGTCTGACTCTTCGGTTTTTACAGGTTTACTGTACATATTAAGGTGGACATTATTTCCTGTCACACTTTCGATCTGAGCAATGATATCTTCCATTGTTTGCGTAGGAAGATAGCGAATATCAAGACTTAGCAAACAGGCATCCGGTACCTTATTATAGACCTCCCCACCTTTTATTTTTGCTAGGTTAAGTGAAGGTGAAGCGTAAAGGGGAGTATGCTCCCGGGTGAAAGGAAGTTCCTTTATTTTTTGATAAAGATCATAGGCCTTTTCAATTGCATTCACGCCTTCCCATGGCCGGCTTCCGTGTGCGGATTTGCCGGATACTTCAATATCGATACGAAGGGCACCCTTTGCCTGGAGCCCGATACCCAATTGCGTCGGTTCAGCACAAATCACAAAGTCCCCTATATAACCATGTTTCGCTAAATATCCGGAACAGTTCAACCCGCCAATCTCTTCATCCGATACGATCTGAAGCTGGATTTTCAAACCTAAGTCCTTATCCTTCAGTTCGGTAAATGCACACAACATCCCTGCAACTCCAGCTTTCATATCGGCTGTCCCGCGTCCATATAAGTTTCCTTCATGAATCTCAGGGAAAAACTGATCCGGCGTTCCGCTGACAACATCGACATGGCCATTCCAAATTAGGGTTTTATCTCCGCTGCCAATCTCGCTTACAAGCATCTTATAACCGTTATTTACGATCACATTCACGGTAATTCCTTGATCTTTAAGCCAGTCCGCACAGTAATCAACTGCTTGGTTAGCTCCTTCTTTCGATGAACTGTCGATAGATACTAAATCTTTAAGTAACTCGATGAGCAAAAAGAAAACCTCCTAAAAATATGCATACTATGATTATATATACCCTTTCTGAGAAAGGGTTAACTCAAAATTTTTTTCCTGTTAATTAACGTTTAGCACTTTCATCCTCTGGGGTATGTAAAGGGGGAGCGACAATTTACATTCTTTAAGGAGGATGATAGATATGGATAAACGTATAATTGGTGTATATGAAACTGGAGAAGAAGCCATAAAGGCTGTTGAGTCATTACAGGCCCAAGGATATGATCGTGAAGATATTTCAGTGGTAGCTAAAGATAAAGAAGAATTAAATGCAGTGAATGAAGAAACGGGTACAAAAGTTGAGGAGGGGCTCGCAGCAGGTGCGGCGACCGGAGGTATTTTGGGCGGTGCTGCAGGATTATTAGCTGGTGTGGGAGCGTTGGCGATTCCGGGAATCGGACCGGTACTGGCAGCTGGACCGCTTGCTGCAACATTAGCCGGAGCGGCTGTAGGTGCTGGTACAGGAGGATTGGCCGGTACATTAATCGGTATGGGCATACCTGAAGACGAGGCGAATCGTTATGAAGCGGATGTAAAGAGTGGCAAGCTGCTTGTGTTAGTCGATTCGGATGCGAGAAAATCCAGTTCTTCTTACTCAGGAATAACGGAAACCGATGAAACGCTAACGAACGGTAGAAGAACTCTATAGGTCGTAAGTTAAAAAAGGACGGATCCCTTAGGACCCGTCCTTTTTTTGATTAGAATGTGAATTTCTTTATTTCTTTGTGCATTTCCTGGGATAGGGCATCCAATTCACTAGCCAGGGCATTTAATTGTTCCATGGAAGCATTCGTTTGTTCCACGGAAGCAGATACTTCTTCAGTTCCCGCTGCAGTTTCCTGACTGATCGAATTTAATTTTTCTGCATTGCCCGCCATCCGTGTGACCTCGTTTACCATATCGTTCATCATCTTTTTGATTTCGTCAAAATTGCTGAATGTGTTCGCGATGATGGATGCAATGTGACTGAAGGCATTTTCCGTATCCGTTACAGAAGTATCCTGAAGATGGATTTTTTGATTGACTTGATCAATCAAATGAACGGTATTGGTTGTATCGGTTTGCATGGCTTGAATGATTTGAGAGATTTCTTTCAGTGAGTTTTCCGTCTGTTCGGCCAATTTCTTCACTTCATCGGCAACGACTGCAAACCCTTTTCCGTGTTCACCAGCCCTGGCTGCTTCGATGGCAGCATTCAGGGCTAGTAAATTCGTTTGTCCTGCAATCCCGCTTATGGTTTTTACGATCGCACTAATATCATTGGATCGTGCATCCAATGATTTGACTGCCGTACTCATCTTATTGGATATCATGGACGTCTCATTGAATTGTTGTTTCAGGCCTTGTACTTGAGTGATTCCGTTTTCGGAAGCCTTGAACATATTTTCGGATTCCGTGGCCATTTTGCCCGTTTGCGCCTCAAGATCATTGATTTTGTCAGCCAATAGCTTTACGGCCTTTTCGTTATTCTGCCCAACTTCGATTTGGTCTATGGCACCGGCTGCTATTTGTTCCATCGTCATGGCCACCTCGTTAGCTGCCGCTGAATTTTCATCGGCACTAGCCACTAGCGTCATGGAGGAATCCGATACTTTATCGGAAAGGTTGTTGACAACTCCTAACATATGACTCATATTCCTCGTCATTAAGCTGGTGTCTTCTGCAAGTTGGCCTATCTCATCTTTTCTGGAAATGGAATTCCTGGATGTGAAATCGCCGTTAGCCATTTTTCTTATGGATTCCTGCAGCTTTTTAATGGGATTTGTTAAAGAACGGGTGATGAAGATGGCAGATAGTGCAGTGACGGTAAAGACAATCAAAAGTGTGATGATATTATCGATTATCATCGGGCTTGCTCGGACTTTCACTTCATTTTCCTCCATTACACCTGCTATTCTCCATCCAGTGGTAGGATTTGTGGCGTATCCGACGATCCGGCTTTGCCCTTCAAATTCCTCGATCATTGATCCGGATTCACTTTTCATTTTTTTGAAAATATTTTCCTTTGATATATCCTGTTGAATTTTTTTCTTGTCTGGATGTGTAACGAATGACCCTTTCTGATCCAGCAAAACTGTATAGCCCGTTTCGCCGAATTTCGTTTTATTGACCATCGTGATCAATGTATCGATCGAGATGTCGACACCGAGCACGCCTATTAATTCATCACGATCATCATATATGGCTTTTGCTGCCGTAATGACAAGCTCATTCGTAGCCTGATCGGTATAAGGTTCCGTCCAAATGGTCTTGTTTTTTTGTTTTAATGCGGATTGATACCAATCCCTCTGTCTTGGGTCGTAGTCAGCCGGCAATTCAGTTTCTGGGAATATAAATGCTTTTCCATCCTTCTCTGTGCCGAGATATATACCATTTATTTCAGAGTTACTGGTTTGCGTATAAGAAAATTCATCCATTATGGATTCGAGGTTCTTATCATAAGAAATCATGATAGGATATTTACTGATTCTATCCAATTGATTTTCCGTTTTTTGAAAGAAGGTCTCGAAAGAATCGTTCATTGACTTGACTTGTTCCTCCGTCGTTCCGGTAAGTTCCTGGGTCGTCAACTCGATACTATTTTTATAGCTCATGTAAGAAATGACCATTCCGCTTATCATGATCAAAGCTAAAAAGGGAATCAATATTTGTTTTTTTAGTGAATTAAAATACCAGTCTGTCAGTCTTCTCATTTGGAAAAACCTCCTTCTTATAAACTTCTAATTAATTTTGGCTTCTATTTGATATTTCGGTCTTCTTTCGCGTTTTTGAAGTGATTAAGTTAGAAAATTCCAATATTAATTTTGTCATGAAGTGCAAAGGTGGAAGGGAGTGGGATATAGAGGATAAAAAAGGAGTTGACTGCCGTCGTCAACTCTTTCATTTCAATATTACTATTCGACTTGGATATTTTTTGTCCTGTCCATATACCATGTGTAAAACTCGTCTGCGTATTCAACGGATACATCTTGGAGCTTTGTATGGTGTACAGGCTTGGAGCGGTTGATCGTTTCAATTGTGGCAAGCCCGAAAAGCTTTTGCAACTTCGAACGTTCCACCTCAATTTGAATGACCTTGCTCCTTTTGGTTATGAATAGTGATGTTTCCAAACTTCCGGCTTTGAACTGAATGAACTCATCATTTATTAAGTAACGGCTATTTTTGTAATCCATTATTCTCAATGTATAAATGAGAACGAGTAGAATCAGTGAGATATACCATAGGGAGACGTTGAAATAATAGATTGCCAATGTTGTGAGAATCCAGAAAAAGCTGGGCCGCAGCATTCGAATTTTGAAGGCCTGTTTCGATAGTGACTTCATTGATCGTTCCACTTTATAAGCGGGTAAAATCTCTTCTACCATCCCATATGCCCGTTCAATTGATAAAAAAGGATAGAGGGTGTTCGTTTCCAGCTCTTCATCACCGGTGCTTCCTGCACTGATCAGTTTCACTTCTGCCAACCCTAGCAATCTTTTAATGATTGATTGGGTGATTTCGACTGCTTGTACTTTTTCTTTCCGAATGGAAAAAGCAGATTCGTCCAGTACGCCTTTCTTGATATATATGCGCTCATGATCGGATGAAATTTCATATTTTCCATATTTAACGAATGTGGAAACGATTCCGAAGGCAACGGCGACACATATGAGGCCTGCAAAAACGATGGTAATGATCCACCATGAATCCAATAACTTGGCAAGAAACCCTTCGGCATTCTCCAAATCGATAAAATCATCGAGTGTATTATATAAAGTAGCCAATATCGGGATAAGAGCCAGGAAACTGAGTGATGTAAAGGAAGCTTTCAGCACATCTTGTTTGCTTGGCGTGAAATGAATCGTTTTTTCATTGGCTGGTTCCATATCCTCAGCAATTCGTTCTTCGGGAATATCCGCTTCGTTAACCGGAAGTTCCTGTTTTGAAGCGTATTCCCCCTCAAGCCGTTCGGCCTCTTTTCGGGAAATCATCTGGAAAGGTACACTACCCTGATCACCTGTCATCCCCGTTTCGAATGTTAAAGAGGTCAATCTGAAAATCTTATGAAATAACGTCGTGCGTTGCTGGACATTCTGAACCTTATGAAGCGGGACAGTTCGATACGATTTTGAGACAAGCCCTGAAGTAATATATAAGGTACCTTCTTTGATTTGGTATTTGTATGTATACCATTTAAGGATGACAGAAATGACTTTCCAAACCAGATAAACTAGAAAGCCGATTTGGAGTACCTTCATATACATCTTTTCAGAACCGAAATTCAAGACATAAAGCATGATTATGAAAAATACATTTCCTTTCAGCAATTTCCAAAATTCGAAAGGGATTTTGATAGGGTGTAATCGTTTTGCTTGTTCTTCCATCATTAATCCACTTCCTTAATTTTCGCGAAATGGGCAATTTTATCTCGTAATTCATACGCTTCCTTCTCGGGGATGGCTGGTATGTCATGAGAGTCGCCCATTGTTCCGATGCTTAGGGAATAAAGGTTGTATTTTCGCAAAAACGGTCCTTGGTTCAATTTGACGGATTGAACCTTCGTCATCGGAATGAGTTCATGCGTTTCACTCCAGGCTCCACGCTTTGTTTGAATGAATTCTTCGTTCACGTCGTAACGCCAATACTTTTGCAACAGTATCGGTTCAATGAAGATGGACCAGATAGCATGGATAAAAGATAATACGATAAGTCCGTTTAAAATCCATCCAATCCATTCTTTCCAAGTGAAATAATCATCAACAAATAATAGGATGCCAAGGACGGCGAGGATAATGAGATTGGTAATGGCTTCGGTCATCCGCCACACCTTCACTGATTCTTTGGATATTTTCTTCGTTGGTGGCTGTATCTTGGAATACATATATTCACTCCTTACTATGTCTTTATACTTATACGGATTATCTTGCAAAAAAGTTCCCTATTATAGGTACATGTATAGAAATTAGCAGCCGCATACCATGGAGTGGCGGCCGAATAATCCTGCAGTTTCCCGAGTATGTATAAATAAGGAGTTTTCTAGTGGATCTTTTCTTTTTATATGATCGAAAAATGGACAAGATAGAAGTGGTGAGTTTCTAGAGTGGGAGTGATAGGTTTGACGTATAAAAGGAAGTTGAGTTTTATATTCTTCCTGTTTTTGATTTGTTTTTTTAATGGAGAATCGATGCAGGCTGCGAATGATGATGGAAACCTAGGGCAGGAAATTCAAAGAATATTGGAGCATTCGCCAGGACTGGATGGGGCGTTGACGGGAATTTCCATCCGTTCAGCTGAAACGGGGGAAGTGATTTATGAACGGGGGTCGCAAACGAGATTGCGGCCTGCTTCGAACCTTAAGCTTTTGACTGCAGCAGCTGCGCTGGAAACTTTAGGGGAAGATCATGTTTTTCAAACGGAACTATACATAAAAGGAGTGCAGGTTGGCCATGTTCTGCAGGGCAATGTATATCTGAAGGGAAAAGGAGATCCCACATTATTGGAAAAGGATTTTGATGAGCTGGCAGCTTCACTGAAGCACAGGCAAGTTAAGTTCGTTCACGGGGATCTTATAGGCGATGATTCTTGGTATGATGATGTTCGTTATTCCCAAGACTTAGTTTGGAGCGATGAACAGGAATATTACGGTGCAGCCGTTTCGGCTTTAACCGCTTCCCCGAATGAAGATTACGATACCGGTACCATCATCGTGGAAATGACCCCAGCGGAAAAGGCTGGGAAGAGGGCAACGGTGAAGCTGGAGCCTGAAACCGATTACGTGAAGGTCATCAACAAAACGAAAACTGTATCGGCTGACGCTAATAACAAAATTGAAGTTGAACGGTCTCATGGCACACAAGTCATTACGGTGACCGGTACCATTCCGGAAGATGCCGGGGTGACCAAAGAGTGGATTTCTGTGGAAGATCCCACAGAATATGCGCTGAGCCTATTTGAAAAATCAATGAAGAAACATGGAATTAAAGTGTTGGGAAAAAGGAAAAAAGGGAAAACGCCAGTAGGAGCGGACATGATTGCCACTCATCAGTCCATGCCGCTTTCACAGCTGCTTATTCCTTTCATGAAATTGAGCAATAACAGCCATGCCGAGGTTTTGGTAAAGGAAATGGGCAAAGAGGCAGAAGGGGAGGGAAGCTGGAAGGATGGTTTGAAGGTTACTCAAAATCAGCTGAAGAGTATGGGTCTCGATATGCAAACGATCATGATGCGTGATGGATCTGGAATTTCCCAAGTCAATATGATTCCAGCGAATGAAATAACGAAGCTGCTGTATGCCGTTCAGGAAAAAACGTGGTTTCCTGCTTACTTGAATGCTCTACCGATTGCAGGCAACGAAAATCGAATGGTGGGCGGTACGCTTAGAAAGAGGATGAAAGGGACACTTGCAGCCGGGAATGTTCGGGCGAAAACAGGGACGATTTCAGGAACGAGCTCCTTATCAGGTTATGTGACGACCAAAAGAGGGGAAAAAATCATATTTTCAATCATCTTGAATAATTTTATCGAAGAAAAAGGTATTACGGCAATTCAGGATAAGATAGCCGTAATGCTCGCAGAACAGGAAAACCTATTGGAAAGCGGCCATTAATATTCATGGAAAGCTAAGTTGAAGTTCAGGATATGCGAGAAAAAGGTCGGCTTCAGCCTAATCATTTTTATATAGTTACCAAGACTGTTAGTGAAACGTCTGTAATCCAAGAGGAGTATACCCTGCCTAGCTTACTTCTGTTCGAAGAACCTTAAACGTTTTTTTAGTGATGGACCAAATCTATTTTTTGTTTGAAACTAATAACAGTACCTTCATTTTAGTTTTTTCATTTTATCCCCTCAAGGAAGGAATTTAAGGGAGGATGAATAGAAATAAGTAGTATAGGGGGAATGCTTATGAACTTTCCAATACTTAATGGACCGTATACGATTAGCAGTCTTATAACTAAAATTCATGAAATTTCCAAAGAACGATTTCTCTCTATATTGGCCATAGATGGCCGGGGCGGGTCTGGAAAAAGTACACTCGCTGCCCGTATCCAAGCAGAATGTCCGGGCAGCGCGGTCGTACATATGGATGACTTTTATTTGCCATCATCGGATAGGGTTCAACTGCCTCCATCCCAAAAGCCGATTGGAGCGGATTATGATTGGGAACGTGTTTGTAACCAAATCCTGAAACCGCTTACGGAGGGAGGAGAAGGAAGGTATCAAAGGTATGATTGGGAAACGGACACTATGGCCGAATGGCATGAGGTTCCTGCTGAGGGCCTTGTCATAATAGAAGGAACGTATTCTATCCGTAATGAATTGGCAGGGTACCATGATTTCACGATTTGGGTGGAATGTCCACGTGATCAGCGTTTGAAACGTGGCCTTGAGCGGGATGGTGAAGATGCTCGTCAAATGTGGGAGGATAATTGGATGGTTCATGAAGATCTCTATGTGGGTGCCCAAAGGCCTCAAGAAAGAGCGAATCTTGTTGTGGACGGAACGAGATGAATCCGGGGATATTTTAATTGTAAGGGTTTACCTATAAAATAGATTGTATGTTTAGATAAATTTCTGGGGAGCCGGAAACAGGGGGGAAACTATGTTTACTAATGAAGAACAAGCTGCCGTATATAAAGCCATTTATAACCGTAGGGATATCAGGAGTTTTTTGCCAAAGCCAATTGCAAAGGATATACTCCGGAGAATTTTGGATGCTGCACATCATGCGCCGTCTGTAGGATTCATGCAACCTTGGAGTTTCATCGTGATTTCGTCTCAGGAAACCAAGAACAGTTTGGCATGGGCAGCGGATAAAGAAAGAAGGGCACTCGCTATTCATTATGAAGGAGGTAAAGAAAATAAGTTTCTTAGTTTGAAAGTGGAAGGGTTAAAAGAAGCACCATACACCATTTGTGTTACATGCGACCCGACACGGGGCGGCTCCCATGTTTTAGGGAGGAACTCCATTCCGGAAACCGATATTCTATCCACAGCCTGCGCAATTCAAAATATGTGGCTGGCTGCCTGTGCGGAAGGATTGGCAATGGGGTGGGTAAGCTTTTATAAGAAAAATGATATTCGTGATATTTTGGAGATTCCGCCGCATGTAGAACCCGTTGCACTCCTGTCGATTGGCTATACGGATCAATATCCGGATAAGCCCATTCTTGAACTTGCTAATTGGGAAAAAAGAAGGCCGATGGATGAACTTATTTTCGAGGATAAATGGGGTAATAAATAAAACGATATATTAAGATTCCAAAACTTTTTATTAAGCTCTGGTTCAGGGCTTTTTGGTTGTGATGAAGACATAAAAGACTCTTACGAAAGATACATCTTTTGTAAGAGTCTTTTTAAGTTAAAACCTGCGCCGTTTTGAAGATCCCGGTATACCGAGATCTTCACGGTATTTTGCAATAGTACGACGGGAGATCTTCGTTCCTTCATTTTCGAATATTTGACAAAGTTTCTGATCTGAAAAAGGCCTTATCTTATCTTCATCGGCAATCAATACCTTTATTTTTTCTTTGATGGTGGTCGTTGATTCGGTTGCTTGGCTGTTCACGCGGTGTAACCCTCTAGTAAAGAAGTTCCTTAGTTTAAAGAGGCCATGCGGCGTCTGGATATATTTATTGCTCGTCGCCCTGCTGATCGTTGATTCATGAAGCTGAAGTTTTTCCGAAATGTCTTTCAGTGTCATAGGTTTTAATCCAGTAATTCCCTTCATGAAAAACTCTCGCTGTTCGTCCACGATTGATGCTGTCACTTTATAAAGTGTCATTTGCCTTTGCTCAAGCCCTTTTAAAAGTAATTGGGCATCATTTATGTGCCCCTTTATATAATCTTTAGCTGGATTAACTGAATTCATAGCAACGTGGTTCTTGTAGAAAGGATTGATGGAAAGTTTAGGCATGCAGCTATTGTTGACCGTTATCAGAAAACCTTCTTTATCTTTTTCCACGTAAACATCCGGAACTATGTAATGAGTCATATCATTGGAAAAGTGACTGACTGGACGCGGGTTTAACGTACGGATGAAATCCGAGGTCTCTTGTACTTCCTGAACGGTCACCTGGTAAAGACCGGCAATTTTCCTGTAGCGTTTTTCTGCTAAATCCGTTAAATGCTTTTTAACGATCTTATACGCCAATTCATTGTAATCCTCATGCTCACGCAGCTGAATGAGTAAACAGTCGGTCAGATCTTTAGCCCCGACTCCAATGGGGTCAAGGGACTGCAATACTTGAATCATATTTTCGATTTCGTCCACGGACACGGAAAAATGAGAGGCAGCCCAATTGGCATCCAATTCAAGAAATCCATATTCATTTAAGTTCCCAATCAAGAATTGGAGAATTCTCTTTTCAAATGCTTTCAATGAACTTAGTAAACTCAATTGTTCCAGTAAATGGCTTTCCAGTGTTTCTGTGTTGATTGAATAATTATTGATAGGGTTGTAATCATTGTCTCCGTTAAAACTTTTACTTTTATAGGACCGTATCTGAGAATTTATTTTATGTGTATGAATGCTAGATTCAGAAAATGATGCGAGGGGTTCTTTAAAGCTAATTTCGAGAACGGGATTTTCGTAAGCCTGTCGGTTCAGGAAATCTATCAGTTCATGGGAGGAATATTGAAGGATATTGATTGATTGCTGTAATTCAGGTGTTAATGACAATTTCAATGTTTGTTTTTGGTACATTTCAAATCCTACCTGCATATATATCAACTTCTTTCGTTTAGATTAACATAGCGGTTCAAAAGGAATGAAAAAATATTAACATGATAATAATACAAATCTTCCGAAAATTCAAGATTGTGTGTCAGGTTTTGTAACATCAATTAAAAAATAAAGAGGGGGATTCAAAAATTTGTGTAAATTAAGATTTAATTTAATGAATGGGAGTTGAGTGATTCAAATTCGAATCAAATGATTTGTATATGAATTAACACGCGCTCCTAATGATTCACTTATGAATCATATTAACTTGAATACCTTTAATATAAGGCTCATATAATTTGGCATGCATCTTGCTATATCTATATATATAAATATAAAAAATAAACTAGCTTGAAAAAAATCCATACATGAGAAGGGTGTTTTTTACATGATTAAAGAGACTACGGGTATTCAGGAATTAATCGATTTGGATAAAAAGCATTTTATCCATCCGACTACGTCAATTGAGCAACAGCAGGCAGATGGTCCAAGTTTCATCTTTAAGGAAGGAAAGGGAATATATCTTACGGATGTAACGGGCAGGACTGTCATTGATGGCATGGCTTCACTTTGGAATGTGAATATTGGACATGGACAAGAAGAGATGGCTGATGTCGCAAAGGAACAAATGGCGAAGTTAGCTTTCACCTCAAGTTTCGCCACTTTCAGCAATGAGCCGGCAATCCGTTTAGCGGCCAAAATCGCTTCCATCGCTCCTGGGGATTTGAATGCAGTTTTCTTCACTTCAGGTGGATCGGAGTCGAATGATACGGCAATCAAGCTTGCTCGACATTACTGGCTTTTGAAAGGGCAGCCTAACCGTCAAAAAATCATTTCCCGCTCGAAATCCTATCATGGAGTGGCAATGGGAGCCACAAGTGCGACTGGCCTGAAGCCGTTCCGAGACTTCACTAATTCAATCGCACCGGATTTTTACCATGTGGACGGTTCTTCCATTGAGGAGTTGCGTAAGGTCATAGAACAGGAAGGACCGGAAACGATTGCGGCATTTATCGCTGAACCGATTCAAGGGGCCGGCGGCGTGAACCTTCCTCCTGAAGGCTATTTTAAAGAAGTAAGGGAGATTTGTAATGAATACGGCATTTTAATGGTGACGGATGAAGTCATTACAGGTTTCGGAAGAACAGGGACTTATTTTGGGATTGAACACTTTGGTGTTGTACCTGATATGATGTGCTTTGCAAAAGGTGTGACAAGCGGATATGCACAGTTAGGCGGGGTCGTCCTGAATGATAAGATGCATCAGGATTTCATTGCCCTTTCAAAAGGCACGCTTTTACACGGCTACACATACAGTGGCCATCCTATGGCTTGTGCGGTTGCTTTGAAAAATATTGAAATAATTGAACGTGAAAACCTGATAGAAAACTCGAAACAGCGTGGTGAAGAGTTGCTTGCCGGCTTTAAGAAGCTTCAAAGCAAACATCCGATTATTGGTGATGTCAGGGCACTTGGATTAATTGGAGGCATCTCCATCGTAAAGGACAAACAAACAGGCGAAGGCTTTGAGACTCAGCTTGCTCCAAGGCTGGTTGCTGAAGCGGCGAAGAATGGTTTGATTTGCCGGTCTGTTACGTTTGATCAAGATACACTCGTATTCGCACCTCCTTTAATCATTACTAAATCGGAAGTCGAAAGAATAATTGAAATCCTTGATGAGACATTTACTGCTGTCGAAAAAGAAATTTTATAAGAGGTGAAAGTGATGGTCATGACGGAAACGCTGAAAAAGAAATTATTCATTAATGGTAAATGGCAAGAAGCTGAAAATTTCACGACACTAAAGTCTCCCTATAGCGGGGAAGTTCTAGCGGAGATTCCTTCGGCAAGCCTTGAAGATGTCGAGTTGGCAATAGAATCAGCCTATCAAGCTAGAAAATCAATGGCAGCTTTACCTAGTCATAAACGTGCTGCCATACTTGAAAAGCTTGCGAGCCTTTTGGAAAGCCGCAAAGATGAGGCAGCTGAAATAATTGCTAAAGAGGCAGCGAAACCGATTAAAACGGCAATGGTTGAAGTATCCCGGACGATTGCCACATATAAATTTGCAGCAGAGGAAGCAAAACGGATTCATGGAGAAACATTGACGATGGATGCTACAGCTGACGGAGAAGGAAGAATAGGATACACAGTCCGTGAGCCTCTAGGTGTCGTAGGTGCGATTACGCCTTTTAATTTTCCGATGAACCTGGTTGCCCATAAAGTAGGCCCGGCGATTGCTGCCGGAAATACACTTGTCCTGAAACCTGCGAGCCAAACACCGCTATCTTCGCTATTTCTTGCTGAACTATTAGCTGAAACGGATTTGCCGGCAGGTGCGTTTAATTTAGTTACCGGAAGCGGCTCGGTAATCGGTGATAAATTAGTCACAGATTCACGGGTAAAGAGCATTTCGTTTACAGGAAGTCCGGCTGTCGGAATCGGGATCCGCAATAAGGCCGGGTTAAAGAAAGTGAGTCTTGAACTAGGTTCGAATGCGGCTGTCATCGTTGATAAAGGGATCAATATCGATAAAATCATCCAACGCTGTGTATCCGCAGCATTCGCTTTTCAAGGGCAGGTCTGTATTTCCTTACAGCGTGCATATGTTCATGAAGAGGTATATGATGAGTTCGTCAAAAAATTCACAGAAGCAACGAATGGCTTGAAACTTGGAGATTCTTTGGACCCGTCGGTGGATATTTCGGCATTGATCAGCGCTGGCGATGTACAGCGAAGCCTGGATTGGATCGCTGAAGCTAAACAACACGGTGCGATTGTTGCAGCAGGAGGCAAATCTGAAGGAAATATCCTGCATCCAACTGTGTTGCTGGAAGTGGATGCAATGCTAAAGGTATCTTGTCAGGAAGTCTTCGCTCCAATTGTTTTGATCAATAAGGTTTCTTCCGTTGAGGAAGCGATTGACTTGGTCAATGATTCCGAATTCGGATTGCAGGCCGGGATTTACACAGAAAATATCAATCTGGCTCTTTCTGCCGCAGAAAAATTGGAAGTCGGCGGTGTTATCATTAATGATATCCCAACTTACCGTGTCGACAACATGCCATATGGCGGAGTCAAAAAAAGCGGAACTGGCCGCGAAGGGCTGAAATATGCAATTGAAGAAATGACGGAAATGAAATTGGTCATTATTAACCGGAATTAATCAGAAAAGAGGTGAGCAGCTGCTCATCTCTTTTTTCTATAATCTTGAAAGAGTTTGGCCTATAAGTTATGCAAAAATGAATAGTTAATTCAGCACTGAATTTAAATGAGACAGGAAAGGGCAAAAAACCGTGAGTTACCTAATATTTCAAACTGGCATGAATCTTGCTCATATCTAATATATAGATAGATAACTTAAAACCGAGGAGGAAATTACATGCAGGAAACTTTGCAAAATAACAAGAAAAAAGAAGGAACGGGAGCACTGGACTTAAAGATGTTCATCAATGGGGAATGGGTGAATTCGACTTCAGGTGAGAAGAGGGATGTATTGAATCCGGCTACAGGTGAAGTTATTGCCAAAGCTGCGGAAGGAACACAGGAAGATGTGGATGCAGCGGTCGAGGCAGCAAAATATGCTTTCTATGAAGGTGGTTGGTGGGGCACTCCTGCAGTGGAAAGAGCTCGCATTTTATTCAAAATAGCCGACAAAATAGAAGAAAAAGCTGAAGAACTAGCTGCGTTGGAAACATTGGATAATGGGAAACCGCTGCGTGAGGCTCGTTTTGATATTGCTGATTCTGCAGCCTGTTTTAGATATTATGCAGGATTGGCTACAAAACCGACAGGTCAGACTTTTGAGGTTCCTGACGGCCAGCAAGCGATGGTCGTTAGGGAACCGATCGGTGTATGCGGGCAGATCGTTCCATGGAATTTCCCTCTAATGATGTCAGCCTGGAAACTGGCTCCGGCGCTTGCAGCAGGAAATTCCGTTGTATTCAAACCATCTGAGATCACTCCGGTGACAGCGGTCAAACTATTTGAAATCATGGATGAGGTCGGATTGCCAAAGGGTGTCGCAAACCTTGTTTTGGGAGCGGGTCCAGTTGTCGGACAAGCCATTGCCGAACATGACGAAATCGACAAAGTAGCCTTTACAGGAGGAACGGCAACAGGTCGTAAGATCATGGAGGCTTCACTGGGTAACCTAAAGAAAGTGACATTGGAGCTCGGCGGGAAATCACCTAATATCGTATTTGCGGACTCTGACTTTGAGACTGCCGTTGATTATGCTCTATACGGGATTTTCTGTAATCAAGGACAAGTGTGCTCAGCAGGCTCCCGTTTACTATTGGAAGAGTCCATTTACGATCAATTCATTGCAAGTCTTACTGCGAAGGCGAAAAAGATCAAAGTAGGTTCAGGTTCTGATGAAAACAGCCAGATGGGACCTATCGTTTCAGAAGCCCATATGAACAAAATATTATCGTATATCCAAATCGGAAAAGAAGAAGGTGCCAAATTAATCGTCGGTGGAAATCGAATTAAAGAAGAAGGCATGGATAAAGGTTACTTTGTCGAACCTACTATTTTTGTTGATACGACACCGGACATGCGGATTGTGCAGGAAGAAATTTTTGGGCCGGTGCTTGTCGTTCAAAAATTCAAGGATGAAGCGGAAGCTCTTCGACTTGCCAATGATACGAAATACGGCTTAGCGGGAGCGGTGTTCACGAATGATATCGCAAAAGCATACCGTGTCATTAAAAAAGTGCGTGCAGGCATCACGTGGATTAACTCATATCACCCAACTTATAACGAAGCTCCTTGGGGAGGGTTCAAGCAAAGCGGAAATGGACGCGAACTGGGAACTTTCGGTTACGAAGCTTATACGGAAGTGAAGCAAATCAATAACAACTTGGATATCCAGCCAACAGGCTGGTTTGATGAAGAGTAAATAGCTTGACGAAAAGGCTGTTCCTTAGGGAACAGCCTTTTTTGTAGATCGCAGATATATTTCTGAAATCGGAGATATATTCAGGGAAATCGAGATAAAACTCCGAAATTGCAGATAAAATGCCGGAATCGCAGATAAAACTCCGAAATCGGAGAAATAGTCCGAGAATCGCAGATAAAAACTCCGGAAATTGCAGATAAAATGCCGGAATCGGAGATAAAACTCCGAAATCGGAGAAATAATCCGAGAATCGGAGATAAAACTCCGAAATTGCAGATAAAATGCCGGAATCGCAGATAAAACTCCGAAATTGCAGATAAAATGCCGGAATCGCAGATAAAACTCCAAAAATCGGAGATATATTTCAAAGAATCGCAGGTATATTCAAAGATTGCTCAACGTTGATCTACTTTTGTTGGACTTTTTCAAGATCCACCCGTCCTGAGAAGAAAACGGCGCCCTTACCCATATCTGCGAGGCGATCTGGGGTAAGGGAATTAATGTGTTGCTTTGTTTCGGGAGTATTCTGCCACAAGCCTTGGCTGACAAGAACGCCTGGTAATACATTTTCACCAGGAGCAGCGGTAAGCAAACATTCACCGCGATCGTTCCAGATTTTAACGATATCTCCGGGTACTATCCCCATTGTTTTGGCATCAGCGGCATTCATGTGCAGTTTTGGTTCCTTTTCCATGGAGATATGTTTGGCATTATTAGAAAAGGTTGAATTCAAGAAATTGTGATTAGGTGCCGGTATGAATAAAAATGGCAGGTCGCTGTCTTTAATGATGGGCGTATATGTTGGCAAAGGCTCGTATCCATCCCGCTTCATCCTTTCGGAATAAAGTTCGATTTTACCGCTTGGTGTCGGGAGTTTGCCTGGGAACATCGGCCGCATTTTGGCTTTGAGAAATTGATTCCTCGAAAGGGAGTCATAGGTGATGCCTTCCAAATGCGGGTTGTCGGGAAAATCCAGCGCCTGCCGTATCATATCTTCCTCTGAATCTCTAAATGCTTGTTCCTCAAATCCCATTCCAACAGCCAACAGTTTGAACAATTCAACATTCGATTTAGATTCGCCATATTTTTCGACTACAGGTTTTTGTATTTGGACGTAATTATGCCAGTATGAATTATAAAAATCCTCCGTTTCATAAGATGACGTGGCAGGAAGGACGATGTCGGCAAACATGGCCGTTTCGGTTAAGAATAGGTCATGGACCACTGTGAAAAGATCTTCCCGCATTAGACCTTCCTGTACCTTATTTGCATTTGGAGCGACAAGTGCTGGATTGGAGCCGTAAACAAACATGGAGCGAATCGGGTTTTCTTTTTCCAGAAGAGCTTGCCCGATTTGGTTCATATTAATGGTCCGGGTAGCTTTATTTTGCAATAAATCCGGACGTCTTAAGGCATTTGTATTAAACGCGAGATATCCTGAATTCCCTTTGATGGCTCCGCCGCCTTCCGCCATCCATTGGCCGGTAAGGGCAGGCAGGCAGGCAATGGTGCGTACTGCCATGCCACCATTGTCATGGTGCTGCAGGCCATTGCCTATCCGGACGAATGATGGACTGGTCGTGCCGTACATCCTGGCTAATTCATATAAGTCATCAATTGGAACTCCAGTGATCGCGGAGACCGTCGCAGGGTCATATTGGCGGACGTGTTCGCGCAATTCAGCAGCACCCACTGTGTATTCTTCGAGAAAGGCCTGGTCGACTAGATTCTCGGCATATAGGATATGCATTAATCCGAGGGCGAGCGCACTATCTGTACCAGGCAGAATCGGAATGAACCAATCCGCCCACTTGCCTGTTTGGTTTTTATGTACGTCAATGACCACTACTTTGGCCCCGTTTTTTCGGGCTTGCTGGGCAAGCGTTACTTGGTGCATATTTGTGCTCACAGCGTTAATGCCCCACATGATGAAAAGTTTTGTATGAATCGTTTCTTCTGGGTCGGTGCCGAATGAACCACCCATTGTATAGCTGTATCCGACTGAGCCGGCCGCGTTACAAATGGAGCGTTCAAGCATGCTTGCACCGAGCCTGTGGAAAAAACGGCGATCCATTCCTTCAGCGCTAAGGTTGCCCATGTTTCCGTAAAAGCTGTAGGGAAGTATGCTTTCCGGACCATGCATATCGATCAGGTCTTTCCATTTGGAAGTGATTGTGTCAATGGCCTCTTCCCAGCTGATTGGAGCGAATTTCCCTTCTCCTTTCGGACCGATGCGCTTTAATGGCTGCTTTAAGCGATTTGGGTCATATAGACGGGCAGTCATGTTGCGGACTTTGTTGCAAATATTCCCTTTTGTGACTGGATGATCAGGGTCTCCTTGAACTTTAATGATTTTCCCATCTTTTTTGTGCAGCAGTAAACCGCATTGATCCGGACAGTCAAGAGAGCAAACAGAGGGAAAGACTCCATCTGGATGATTGATATAGGATTGCATGGCGTATTCCTCCTTATAATTTAATCTAATAAAATGAATTTTCTTAATTATATTGAAAGTGAAATCGGTGAAAGGTGCAAGAACTTCTTAACATATGTTTTTTTTTCTGATAAGCTTACTAGATGAAAAATTAACCTAGGGGGATTCATTTTTGGATTACGGAATTATAATATCAATTGGAATATACATGGCAGGCATGCTGTTAATTGGTTATTTGGCCTATCGGAAAACGGCAAATTTAACCGATTACATGCTTGGCGGACGGAACTTGGGCCCGGCTGTAACTGCATTGAGTGCAGGTGCTTCCGATATGAGCGGCTGGCTGTTGATGGGTCTTCCGGGTGCAATGTACATAAGCGGATTGAGTGCTGGCTGGATTGTCGTCGGCCTGTGTGCAGGGTCTTATTTAAACTGGCTATTCGTGGCACCAAGACTTCGGACATATACGGAATTGGCCGGTAATTCGATTACGATTCCCGACTTCTTGGGAAATCGGTTCAAGGATGGCTCCCGGGTCTTAAAAGTGGTATCGGCATCGGTCATTTTAATTTTCTTCACCTTTTACACATCTTCAGGCATGGTAGCAGGCGGTGAGCTTTTCCGCACGGCTTTCAATTTGGATTACCGGTGGGGCATCTGGCTGACAGCGAGCGTCGTTATTCTTTATACATTATTCGGCGGATTCCTGGCTGTTAGCTGGACGGACTTCGTACAAGGTACGATTATGTTCATAGCCTTAATTCTAGTCCCGGTTGTCACAATTGTAAATATTGGAGGCTGGGATCCCACCTTCAATGAAATAAAATCGATCAATCCGAATTTATTGCATGTTTTTGAAGGAACATCGACCATTGGCATCATATCTCTTCTGGCATGGGGGCTTGGTTATTTCGGGCAGCCTCATATAATCGTTCGATTCATGGCGGTTTCATCTGTTAAAGAATTGAAAAGCGCACGGCGAATCGGTATGGGCTGGATGATTTTTGCCATCGTCGGAGCGATGTTCACCGGGTTGGTGGGGATTGCTTATTTTAACCTGACAAGCAGTCCTTTAGGGGGAAAAAATGCTGAGTCCGTCTTCATCATTTTAGCAAAAGAACTGTTTCCTTCCCTAATTACAGGCTTTTTGTTGGCTGCGATTTTAGCAGCGGTCATGAGTACGATTGCATCTCAGCTGTTAGTATCGGCAAGTGCCCTGACCGATGATTTCTATAAGCAGTTCATTCGGCCGAAAGCATCTGATAAGGAATTAGTGCTGGTAGGTCGGTTTGGTGTATTGGCGATATCTGCCATTGCCTTATTATTGGCGTTTAATCCAAGCGGTACAATCCTTAAATTGGTGGGTTATGCATGGGCTGGTTTCGGAGCGGCATTCGGTCCTGTCATTCTATTAAGCCTATACTGGAAACGGATGACGAAATGGGGAGCCCTGGCGGGAATGATTGTCGGTACGGCAACCGTGATCGTTTGGGATATGATCGATAAGTTCGCTGAAGTATACGAAATCATTCCTGGTTTCATTGCTGGTTCAATAGCGGTGATCGTTTGCAGCTTATTATCGGCCAAGCCTACAAAAGATATAGAAGAAGAATTCAATCAAGCCATTAAAAACCTCTCTTGATCATTGGAGGTCCAGTTAAAATGCTCTGGATTTTTTAGCTATATAAAACAATGATTGCAATATATATGGTACAATATCGATAGAGTCCTTATGTTGAAAACATGAGGGCTTTTTTTGAGTGATTTGGGAATAATAAACCAAAAACAATACAAAGGAAAAAATATGAACCAATCTCATAAAATTGCATGTAAAGTGGCTTTTATATATATAACCATTGGAGTCTTATGGATTGTCGTTACGGATTACATCTCTATGACACAGGCAAGGGCAGATGTTCAGATATATGCAATGTTTCAACATTCCAAAGGTTGGATGTTCATTTTCATAACCGGGCTTTTCCTATACTTCATAATCAGGTATTGGACGGGGAAAATGTTGAGGTCCCAACAGGAATTCATTCTGAAGGATGAACAGTATCGGTCGCTGTTCAAGCATAACCCGGATTGTGTCCTTGAGCTGAATCTCGAAGGAAATGTAGTTTCGCTAAACCCGGAAGCTGAGAAACTGTTGGGGCATAATAGTGACAATTTGAAAGGCAAGAATGCGAATCATCTCCTCAACTGGAATGAAAGTGAAAAAGTATCTGAATTCTTTTTACAGTCCCTTCAAGGGGAGGCTGTTAAATTCGAAACGACAATCCAGAATAGCAGTGATGAAAAACGGATAATCCGTGTGACCTTTTTACCGATCATCGTTCACGCGGAAATGCTAGGGGTATATGCAATCGTTAGGGATATTACTGAATTGCGGCGCGAAGAGGAATTGATGATCATGTCTGAAAAGCTATCTGTTATCGGACATCTGGCTGCCGCCGTCGCACATGAGATAAGGAACCCACTTACATCGTTAAAAGGATTCGTACAGTTAATGGATATGACCCAGGAAGTAAACCCGCAGCATTCCGATATAATGTTGAAGGAAATTGACCGAATCAATATTATCTCAAGCGAACTTTTGGTTCTTGGGAAGAAACAGGATGTCGCATTTCGCAGGATCGATCTTGCCGACTGTTTACAGCAGGTTTTCACGTTGATGAAGGCAGAAACGAATTTGAATAATATCGAAATGGGATTCAGGGTTAAAACTGCCGAACCGATTTATATTATGGCTGATTCAATTGAACTTAAACAGTTGGTAATCAATATCATAAAGAACAGCATTGAAGCGATAAAGGATAATGGCGAAATTGAAATTTCACTGCAAATCATCGATGGACAAGCTGTAGTCAGCGTGAGTGATAATGGCGTGGGAATGGGGCCCGAGCGTCTTGAACGGATTGGTGAGCCTTTTTACTCAACGAAGGAAAAGGGCACAGGGATCGGGCTTGCAATTTGCCGGAAGATCGTTCACCGCCTTCAGGGGGAAATGGATTTTGAAAGTGAGATAAACAAAGGGACGACGGTTACAATTCGCATTCCGTTGGCTACTGGACAAGAATAAATGGTACTATGAAAGATAGGAAAAGTTTTATATTAAAGGAGAACGATATGAGCGAATTACCCGCATTAATAAACGATAGAAAACCATATATACAAGAGGTCTGGAAAAAGTCCGGATTCGGACAACTTACCCCGATTCAAACGAAAGCAATTCCCGTGATTGTCGAGGGAAAAGATATCATGGCCGAATCACCGACAGGTACAGGGAAAACATTAGCATATTTACTGCCATTGCTGGAAAAGATAGATCCTGAAAAAAAATCGCCCCAAGCTTTGATTTTGGCATCATCACGAGAACTGGTCATGCAAATCAATGAAGAAATTCGCATTTGGTCAGAGGGAAGCGGCATTACGGGCGCAGCATTCATCGGTGGTGCAAATGTGAAAAGGCAATTGGACAAACTGAAGAAGCGTCCACAGGTGATTGCTGGAACACCGGGACGGATTTACGAATTGATTGCCCAAAAGAAATTGAAAATGCACGAAGTTAAGACGATAGTACTTGATGAAGGTGACCAATTGATCACTCCGGAGCATATGGGAACGATCAATAATATTATCAAAACAACGCTAAAAGACCGGCAAATCATGGTGTTTTCAGCGACCCTGCCGGAGGAAACGGAAAAAGCGGCCAGGGGATTCATGAATGAACCCGAAATGATCAAGGTTGATAAGCATGAAAAAATGGAATCAAAGGTGGACCATCTTTACTTTGTTGTTGAGAGACGGGAAAAGTCCAAGATTCTAGAGAAAATCACAAGACTTAAAGATGTGAAGGCCCTTGCCTTCCTGAATGATATAGCAGAGCTGAGCGTCTTACATGAAAAGCTGAGCTATAAAGGTATTGAAATGGGCGTGCTTCACGGCGAATCCAATAAGGTCGACAGGGAGAAAGCGCTGCGCAAGCTTCGTTCCGGAAAATCCCCGATGCTGATAGCAACGGATGTAGCGGCAAGGGGGCTAGATATAAAAGGCCTTACTGCGGTCGTTCATATTGATATGGCTGACAACATCGAACAATATATCCATAGATCGGGTAGAACTGGGCGTGCAGGTGCAGATGGCACTGTCATTTCAATCGTAACGGAAAGAGAAGAGCGAGAGTTGAAAAAAATGGCTCGTGAACTAGAGCTGCCATTAACGAGAGTAACCTTCTATGGTGGAAACATCGTAGTCGATGAATGATTCGGAAAAAGGGACGGCCATGGCGGCTGTCCCTTTTTTACGAATGCCCGGGTAAATCCATCTGAACTTGTTCATCTATTGCCCTACGGAAATCATATCATCTTTACTAAATTCAGGGGTTCATTTATAGGTGATGACCATGAATGAAAACGCTTCCTTTATATAGGTTTTTGACATATGATAGCAATAGACATAGGTTAGGAGGAGACGGTATGACAGGAAAGTATAAAAAGTTTGAAACGGCAGTCATCCATGAAGGATATGACTCAAAGAAGCATTTAGGAAGCTTGGCAACACCCTTATTTCAAACCTCAACATTCACTTTCGAAAATGCCGAGCAAGGGGAGAGGCGTTTCGCCGGTATGGAAGATGGATATATATATTCACGACTTGGAAATCCAACGGTACATGTGCTTGAAGAAAAGATTGCCGCTTTGGAAGGCGGGGAAGCTGGCCTTGCTTTCGGTTCAGGCATGGCCGCCGTTTCAGCTGTGCTTTTTGCGTTAACGAAAACAGATGATCATATCCTATGCTCACAGGGGTTATATGGTTGTACATTTGGCCTTCTGCAGCTTATGAAAAATAAATACCGCATCACTCATGATTTTTGTGAGATGGATACAGAAGAACAGGTAAGGAAAATGATTCGGCCTGAAACGACCTGCATCTATGTAGAAACCCCGATCAATCCGACAATGAAAATGATTGATTTACAGATGGTGGTGAAAGTTGCGAAGGAACATAATGTGACGGTCGTAGTGGATAATACGTTTTCGACGCCATATCTACAGAGACCGCTTGAGTATGGCTGTGATATCGTCCTTCATAGCGCTACTAAATATCTTTGCGGGCATGGGGATGTCGTTGCAGGACTTGTCGTAGGTAAGAAGGAATTCATGAATCAGGTAGCAGGGACTACACAGAAGGATATCGGTGGAATCATTTCACCTTTCGATGCCTGGTTACTATTGCGGGGGTTAAAGACCTTGCCTGTCAGGATGGACCGTCATTCGGCCAATGCAATGGAAATCTTTCATGAACTTAAGAAACATCCAAAAGTGAAAAAGGTATATTATCCAGGTGATGAAGCTTCACCGGATCATTATATAATGCAAAAACAGATGAAACATGGCGGCGGCCTTATCTCTTTCGAATTGCATGGCACAAAACAGGATGCACAGGAATTCCTAAATAAATTGAAACTAATCAAAATTGCCGTAAGTCTTGGGGATGCCGAAACATTGATCCAGCATCCCGCTACCATGACGCACTCTGCAGTTCCTGATGATTCACGGAAACAAATGGGCATCAGTGACCAGCTGGTCCGTCTCTCAGTTGGCCTAGAAGCTTGGCAGGATGTCTGGCAAGATCTTCAGCAAGCATTTTAGGCTACCATATTCCTTCTACTTTTAATGAAGATGGTGATGGATACGATAAAAGTGATGACAGCCAGTATATAAGAAATGTCCGTAATTACCGGATAGGCGGAGCTATTTCGTATCCCGATGCCTATGAACGCCCAAACGAATACGAGAGGATAGCACCAATCCCGGTTTTTACCTGCAAAGACAAAAGCCAGGATTGTTGCTGCAATCAGCAGGACGATCGTCCAGGTTGAACTGGAAACCCCAAAACCGTCCCATTTGATATACGTGAGGTAATAAGAAATGTCAGCGATCGTTGCAACACTTACCCAGCCTGTATAAACGGAAAACGGAAATAGGTCGAAAGACTCATGCTTCACTTTTTTTACGTTAGTATAAATGACCATTAAAGTAGCCAAAAGAGCAATGATAATGAATACGGATAACAAAAAGTGCTCATAGTGCCAAGCCAAAAGCCAAGCGCCATTCAAGACACAGCTTAAAGCGAACCAAGGGAAGGATGCCTTATAAGCAGGGCTGTTTTGGTGTTTGCTTAAAAACTGCCTGAATACCCAGATGGCGAGCAGGAAATAGATCAAGCCCCATATGGAAAATACATATCCTGCAGGAGTGAAAAGGACATCAAGTTTATCGGAAATCTCTCCTGATGTCTGGCCGTTCAATGGCAGGTAATTAGCTGAAAAATTCATCGTGACGACGAACAGATAGAAAATCAAGTTGATGATGGAAATAAGCATAAGGCTTCCTCCTTATATGAATTGTGATCCTCTAACCCTATTCCACATATTTAGCCTGATTAACCTCTTTGGAGCACATCGGGGACTTTGGAGGTCGTTTTTCCATAAAGAGAGGAAGTTTCTGTAACAATTGAACCATTTAAGGTTAGAAATTTTACATCTTCACTTTATGGTGATAAAATATTCAAAGATTCATATTATTTTAGTCCTTCGGGGTCGGGTGAAAATCCCAACCGGCGGTGATGAAGAAATTCTAAGCCCGCGAGCCTGTTAAAGGCAGGATTTGGTGAGATTCCAAAGCCGACAGTAAAGTCTGGATGGGAGAAGGACGTGTGGAACCCAAGTGTATACGTACGCCTAATTTTTCAAAAATGAAAATGTTAGGCTTTTTAGGTATACAATTTTTTCACTCATTTCTCCTGCTAACTCCTTAGGTCATCCTAAGGGGTTTTTTATATTTTATAAAAGGGGGAAAAACATGTTTACGGGAATCATTGAGGATATCGGTACCGTTCATTCCATGAACAAAGGAAAAAGCAGTATGGAGTTATCGATTCGTTCTGAAAAAATCCTTGAAGATGTTCATCTGGGGGATAGTATTTCAGTAAACGGGGTCTGCTTAACGGTAACGTCCTTCACTAAAAGTTTGTTTACGGTCGACGTGATGCCGGAAACGGTCAAAGCTTCCTCGATACGGACATTGAAATTGGGATCACCTGTGAATCTTGAACGAGCCATGAGTGCACAGGGAAGGTTTGGCGGTCATTTTGTTTCAGGTCATATCGACGGAACCGGAACGATCATCAAAAAAGAACGGAAAGAAAATGCCGTTTATTATGTAATCCAATTGGAAGAGGGGCTCAGTGCCTTTTGCATTCCAAAAGGATCCGTGGCCATTGATGGAACGAGCTTGACGATATTTGGGATCGAAAGGAACCTATTGACTGTATCACTGATTCCATTGACTCATCAGGACACCATATTGGGACAAAAAGCGGCTGGCGATATCGTTAACATCGAAAACGACATGATAGGGAAATATATAATACATCAAATGAAAAATGGCAATCCAAAACCAGGACTGAATTTAGAGTTTTTGGCAGAGCATGGATTCTAATAAAAGGGCGGTGTAATGATGTTCCATACAATAGAAGAAGCGATAGAAGATTTGAAGGCAGGCAAGGTAGTAATCGTATCCGATGATGAAGACCGTGAAAATGAAGGGGATTTTGTAGTGCTGGCCGAAAAGGCGACACCGGAAGCGATTAATTTCATGGCGACTCATGGACGTGGTTTGATATGTACAACCATCACTGAAGAACTGGCAGCGAAATTGAAACTGCATCCTATGGTTGGAGAAAATACCGATCATCATGGCACTGCTTTTACGGTAAGTGTCGATCATAAAAGCACCTCTACAGGAATCAGTGCTTTTGAAAGGTCCTTAACCATCCTTGAGCTTCTTAATGAAGATTCGGTCGCTGAAGATTTCCAAAGGCCTGGTCACACTTTTCCGATAGTCGCAAAAGAAGGCGGCGTATTAAGGAGGGCGGGACATACAGAGGCATCGGTGGACTTGGCGAAGTTATGCGGTGCCGCTCCAGCTGGTGTCATTTGTGAAATCATGAATGAAGATGGATCGATGGCCCGGGTATCCGATTTAGAAGTCATCGCTGATAAATTCAACCTGAAGTTCATTACGATAGCCGATTTGATTCGGTATCTTCAACAAAATGATACTATCGGGAACCAGGAGCTTGAACTGAACATCCCGAAAGCTTGAGGATTTAAGTAATTACATCTTACAGAACAAAAAATTATATTGTTTTTTAAAATTAGGAGGAATTGGACATGGGGAAAACTATTGAAGCACAATTAATCGGATCAGGATTGAAAGTCGGTATCGTGGTAGGAAGATTTAATGAGTTTATCACAAGCAAGCTTTTAGGAGGGGCATTGGATGGCCTTAAGCGTCATGGCGTTGATGAGAATGATGTTGACATCGCTTGGGTCCCGGGTGCTTTTGAACTACCGTTAATTGCAAAAAAACTTGTGAATACAGGTAAATATGATGCGGTAATCGGTCTTGGAACGGTAATCAGGGGTGCCACTTCACATTATGATTATGTCTGTAATGAAGCGGCTAAAGGCATGGCTTCCGTTTCCTTGGAAACGGGTGTACCGGTTATCTTCGGTTTGCTGACAACTGAAAATATTGAACAAGCGATTGAACGTGCAGGAACAAAATCAGGTAACAAAGGCTATGAAGCGGCCGTTAGTGCAATTGAAATGGCCAACCTTGGAAAATTGATTGAACAGTGATTTGGTATAAGGAAGCCGCAGGGAATAACGTCCCTGCGGCTTTTTTTGATGTACCGGATCATTTGTCGGATTGGGTCTGGCTTTTTAAACCATTAAGCAATTCTTCAAAGTTCGTAAAATTCCTAGCCATTTGATCGATTAGTGAATGCTGATCTTCACCACTCACAGCAACCTCTTCAATGGAAAAACCTCGACTTCAAAGTAATGGACGTTATAAATTATGGAAAATAAAGAATCATCAGGGGATTTTTCGAAAAAAAAAACGAACAAAAGCATCACGTAATGGAAGCATGATAAAATATGCGGATATGATTATGCTACAATTGTAAAGATTGCAATTGAAATTCATGTCTTTAGGGAAAAGTAAATTTATTAGTTACTAGGAGGGGTTTGTGTGTACCATCTCTTTACACATAATGATTTAGATGGAGTCGGCTGCGGCATTATAGCTAAGCTGGCCTTCGGAGAAGAAGTAGTGGTAAGTTATAATTCAATTGGTCGCCTTAATCAGAACGTAGGAGCATTTCTTGAGCAGGCCAAGCTTGAAGATACATTGATCGTTACTGATCTATCGGTTGATGAAGATAACGAAAAAATGATTACTCAGTTTGTAGAAGATGGAGGCAAAGCGCTGCTGATCGATCATCATAAGTCAGCATTGCATTTGAACGAACATGATTGGGCATCTGTAACTGTCGAACAGGAAGATGGTAAACAGACGGCAGCGACATCATTATTCTATCAGTATGCAGTTGAAAATAAATACCTGGAACCTTCAAGCATTGTCGCTGAATTCGTTGAATTGGTCCGACAATACGATACTTGGGAATGGGAAGTCAATAAAAATACAACGGCAAAACGATTGAATGACCTGTTTTTCATGATTCCGATAGAGGAATTCGAAATGAAAATTGCAAATAAGCTGTCTACGGCTGAAAGTTTTACTTTTGACGAAGTGGAGCAAACCCTTCTGAATGTTGAAGAGAGTCGGGTAGATCGGTACATAAACAGGAAAAAAAGAGAAGTCTATCAGGCTACGGTCGGTCCCCATACAGCTGGTGTGGTCCATGCAGAGTCATATCACTCAGAATTGGGTAATGAACTGTCGAAAGAGTTCTCGCATCTTGATTATATAGCGATCCTGATGGTTGGAAGTAAAAGAATCAGCTTCCGGACAATTCACGACGATATTGATGTTTCTGAAGTTGCTGGCAAGTACGATGGAGGCGGCCACCAAAAAGCGGCAGGTTGTACCATGTCCGAAAAGGCGTATAGCCAATATGTCGAAAAGACCTTCTTTGCCGAGCCCCTTAAACGAGACGCACATAAGAATCAACTGAATGTAAAGGAATCCCCAGAGGGCTGCCTATATTCAACGAGAGACAAACATGACATATTCATCTATGAAGATGAAGAAGAGCAATGGATTGTTGAAATCAACGGAAAACAACAGAAAAAAACATTCGATACATTTGTGGAAGCGGAAAAATACATGAAGCGGAAATACGCTGCATGGCTGGCCCATGATGAAAGATATGAAGAGTTTGTCAATAAAGGATGAATACGAAAGCGGCTGTCCGAATGGGACAGCCGCTTTTCTATCTTTTGTCGTAATTCATGATTTTATCTTTTAAGCGGGACAGGATGGACGATCGTGCGGGAGGGTTTTTTTGGAATGGAGTTTTGGCGATGAAGAATTGCATTGATTTCTCCGCCGATCACAAAAATCAGACCACTCAAATACAGCCATAGCATCAAGATGATGACGCCTCCTAAACTGCCGTAAGTGGAAGAATAGTTGGCAAAATTACTGACATAGAATGAAAATCCAAGTGATATTCCTAGCCAAAGTACAGTTGCGGTAACTGCCCCAGGGATGACATGTTTAATGGGAAAACTTTTATTCGGTGCAAAGCGATATAAAAAGGTCAGGACAAGTGATATGACCACAACCGCGATAACCCACCGTAAAAAGCTGAATATTATTTGCGTTTCTTCAGGGATCGGAATGACTTGCTGTAATAAATCGATGATCACTTTTCCGAAAACGGGGAGACCCAACATGACGATGAATGCCACAACCAGTCCTAATGTCAATGCAATGGAAATGAAGCGGGCTTTAATGAAATTCCTTGTTTCTTCAACATCATAGGCGATATTCATGGAATGGATGAACGCATTCATTCCATTGGAAGCGGACCATATGGTGCCAAGGAAACCAAAAGTCAGTAAGCCTCCGTTCCGTTCAGATAATATGTTAATGATATTTTTCTCGATGACTTCCATCGTTTCCGCAGGCATGAAGGTTTTTATCGTGTCAAGGGCAGTCTGAATATCGATGTTCAGATAAGGTAATAAGGACAGCAGTAAAATGAGCAAAGGGAATAGTGCCAGTAGATAGTAATAAGCTTGTTCTGCTGCCAGTCCGGTCACACGATCTTCCTTTATTTCTTTAATCAGTTTCTTTGAAAATTTTATCGACTTATTCATCTGGGCATCACTCCTGAATAGTTACTTAGGTTATCTGCTTCTTTTCCCTCTGTTACTGTAAGTTAATCCTCAAAAGAAAAGAAATTAAAAGGCGCTTCCTAAAAAAGAATTTCCTTTCATTTCTATTCCGCGAGCTTGTAGAAGCTTGTGACAAGGATATAGCCTGCAACTACTCCGGTGATCGAAAGTAACATGGTTGAACCATTAGCTCCGAAATAACCAAAAACAAATTTGGAGAGAGGCAAATCAAGTTTAAATGCTCCAGTAAAGTACAAAATCGGAATGATGGATAGGTAAAGAAAGGGCAAGCCAAGGATGACCAACCTTAGCCAATTCACTTTCCAATGCCCTTTTTTTGAAAAGTTTTGCAGAAGTCGGGGAATGGCAAGTATCATGCCTAGGAAAACTGGGAGTGAAGATTCGTACAGCAAGTATCCCTTAATCTCGTAAGTTTCGCGACTAACTGTAAATAGGTGCTGTTCATATTTCAAGCCTATGAATAATACGCCCAACACTACTACTAGGTATGTTAAATAACTAATGGCTCTTTTTAAAGAAAGATTCATGATTTATGCCCCCTTTTTCAAGTATATTATCATCAGGTAAATTATGGAATGGGATTATAAAAGGTAAACACAAAAACGGCCAGACATTGCGGTCTGGCCGTTTTTCTCTATTGCACTTCTTTTCCCTGTTCCTTCTGAACCTTCGGAGAGGTCCATTTGAATACTTTATTTAGGATATTATAGATGTGTTTGGATTCTTTGGTAAGGATCGGCCCAAGAATCGCTAAGGTTAAAACATAAAGTGCCGCAAACGGGGTTAGTATAGGCATTAAACCGCCGGCAATGCCTAAGTTGGCTAAAATGATGGAGAATTCGCCGCGTGAAACGATCGTTAAACCGATGTTTGCGGAAGCTCTGTGAGATAAACCGGATTTGCGTCCGGCAATCATACCAGCTGCAAAGTTACCGATTATGGTGATGATGACGGCACCAAGAACCATCCAGACAGCTCCGCCAAGGGTAGTCGGATCGATACTCAAGCCAAAGCTGAAGAAAAATATGGCCCCGAAGAAGTCTCGAAAGGGAATGACAAGTTTCTCGATTCTGTCGCTATGTTCAGTTTCAGAAAAGACTAGGCCGAGCAGTAATGCACCAATGGCTTCCGCAACATGAATCGTTTCCGAGAAACCGGCAATGAAGAATAGTAATGCGAACACGACGATGATAAAAATCTCATCGGAGGATATATTGAATAATTTGTTAAGGACCCCAGATGCTTTCCGGGCGATAACGAAAAATATCAGCATATACCCAATCGCGATAAATGTAGAAAGTAATGTTCCCCAAACGGAACCAGAAGAGCTTAATACCAATCCGGATACGACTGATAAATAAACAGCGAGGAAGATATCTTCAAACATGATGATGCCAAGGATTAGCTCCGTTTCATTGTTACCGGTCCTTTTAAGGTCCACAAGCACCTTTGCCACAATGGCACTTGAAGAAAAACTGATGATCCCGGTTAATATCAGAACCTCTTTCAATGGAAGACCGAGCAGGAAACCGTAAAGCAAGGCCATTCCCACGTTGATTAAAATGTAATAGGTTCCGCCTGTCACGATATTTTTTCCGGATTTCATGAGCTTTTTGACGGAAAATTCAAGCCCTAGGTAAAACAGAAGGAATAAAATACCGACCCGACCGAGGAATGCTATGATTTCATCGCTTTCGATGAAACGCAGGTCAATTAATCCGAAGTGCGGGGCATGGGGGCCAACGAGCATCCCGATGATAATTAATAGTGGAACATTCGATATTTTGAATTTACCTGCTACGAGAGCGGCTAATGCCACTAGAAGTAGGGCAGTTCCCACTTCAAAGACTAAATGGTCCATATGAGCTTAGTCACTCCTTTCGTCGGTCAATAATTCTCTTGTGAGGTTTCGGATATCTTTTCTTTCACCGGATATCACAAGGGTGTCGCCTGTTTCGATGATGGAGTCAGGACCAGGATTATTCAGTTGTTTTTTTCCTTTTTTAGAATGGGCGATGACGGTCACGTTATAATTGCTCCTGATATCAATCGCACCGATCGTTTGATTGATGGCCTTTGAACCTGGTTCGACTTTGAACCATTCAATCACCAAGTCACCCAATGACATTTCAATCGTTTCAAGTGCTTGCGGTTTATAAACCATGCCGCCTATGATGGAAGCCATTTGCCGTGATTCCTGATCGTTAAGGGTGATGCTCGATATGACGTCCTCATGTTCATTATCAAAATGGTATAATTCCCGACGGCCGTCATCATGAATGACGATTACTAACTTTTCATCATTTCTTGTTATGATTTCAAATTTTTGGCCAATACCAGGAAGTTCACTTTCTCTAATTCTCACTGGAATTCCTCCTTAAAATGTTGGTTAGAGTTAATAGAAGATAGCAGAATGTTTATAAGTTAACGTCAATATTCGTCTTGAATTTCTTCTCCTTCGATATGCCGATGTATTTTAATGTCTCCGATGGACTGGAATGATGGTAATGCTTCTGTATCAATGCCAGTGACACTCCTTGTTTATAGGCATGGTAGCCAAAAGTTTTACGCATCGAACTTGCTCCGAATTTGCCTGTCAGCCCTGCACCTTCCACAGCATCATGTATGATTCGGTGAGCCTGTTGACGTGTGATCGGCTTTTTTGTCTTAGGGGAAAGAAATAAAAATTGACCTTCGATAACCTTTGAGCCTTTAAGGTATTCTTGTAAGGCGGTACGGACTTTCAGGTTCAAATAAATTTGGTTTACTTCGTCATTTTCCGTACGCTGCTCATAGAACTCCTTTATTTTTCCAGTTTCATCCAGAACGCTGGCGACGGTGATTTCGAGCATTTCATTTATCTTCATACCTGTATTGATGCCGAGTACAAACAATAAATAATCCCGACTGGAGTGAGAGCGTAAGTATGTTTTTATTTTGCTGATTTGATTGATATCCTTAAAGGCTTCTACATATTCCATAGATCTTCTCCTCTTACCAATGTAACATAATTATATTATAACACAAGTTATGTAACATTGCATGCGTTAAGTCCTATTAAGTCCTATTAAGTCCTATTAAGTCCTATTAAGTCCTATTAAGGCTTCTCCAAAAAGCAAAGTACTGTTGAACCAAAAAAAGCCTTTTCTTATTCTCTACACAATCAAGTGAAAATATATCAGTTTCTTTTAAAAGCAAAAAGGGGTTTGTCTACATTTTTTTATGGCTTGTACAATGTGGGCGTGGTTGTAACGAGAGGCACTAAGCTTTCCAGAGGCGGTACGGGAGCCGCATCGGCTTTCAGCGAGGCTGCTGAAAAACTAAAGGTTTTAAATGAGTTATTGTTTTTTTAACAAAAATAGATCACTTCCTGTACGATAATGAACAGGAAGTGATCTATTTCTTTCATATTTAGTTACTTTTCTGCTTTGATTTTCGTGAAAATTCGTTTGAGGTTGACTGCGAAAATGGCTGTTGCTCCTTGAATTCTCATGCCAAATAGAGACCCGCTGATGATGCTTCATCATACCCGTGTCTGTGTAGTCGGATAACGATTTGAAATGGCGTTTTTCACAGGATAAATCGTTATTATGTATTATTGATATGTTTAACTATGGAATTAAACTTTATATGCCACTTTCTCACAAGGATATGAAACATTAATTTAAATAACTTAAATAAAATGAAGTATCCTAATAATGTCCCTGATATATTAAAGATTACATCATCAATATCAACAAATCTAAAAGTATATCCTGCATATAAAGCTGTTAGTAGTTGACCTGATTCGAGAACTATTCCAGTTAATACACCAGCTATTAAAATTTTCTTAAATGAGGCTCTAAATAAGAAGGGTAATCCAAAGCCTAGTGGGACAGTCATTAAAATATTAAAAAAGCTCAATTTGGTAAATTCATATTTAAATGGGATTAAATTCATTTCTCTCCAAACATTTTGCCCCCCAAACGCTTCTCTTTGATCATCATCTACATAAATGGGAAATTGAGTGAGGTTTATAACATTACATAAATAAACATACATAATTGTATAGAATAAAAGATAGGTATAACTTTTTTTGAAACTTAATTTTAGTATTAGTGCCAAAATGATATATAAAATTATAAAACTGTAAAGAATCCAACCGCTGAAATGATAAACCATTTTAGAGACTCCTATCGTAAAAATATTATCTTAATAAAGAAAGAACTTATAAAGAATTATAAGCTCTTTCCAGTTGTTTAATTTGATATTTTTCCTGAACCTTTTATATTTCTACCGTCATCAACTCTAAAAATTTGCAAATAATACTTAGTACCCCCACCTAGACCAGAATAGCTACCTGACACACTAGAAGAAGTACCATTTTTATTAGGTGTAGCTTTTATTGTACCAAAACTGTTACCTGAGGTCTTATTCCATAATTGATAAGTTATGGGGTTAGGACCTACAGGGCTAGTGTCAGAGCTATATTGATAATGTGTACCACTTAATTTTGCAGTTCCTTTATTTAATTTAAAATATTGACCGTTTTTACTTCCATCAACTATACGAAGATTCATTGTAAAGCTATAAGGTTAGTTGCTGCAAAAGCAAAAGAGGGCATTGCTATTATAATTGATAATATACATATCACTGAAACTGAAAATAATTTAGTTTTCAATAATTACACCCTTTCAGTTTTTTTATATGTGACCACATATTACCTATTTGTTAACAAGGACTATAGTATCGTAAATATCCACAATTTACGTCTCAATTTTGAAGTGTTCTGTTTCAGAAAAGAAAAATAGTATAAAGAAATAAATGGTGAAATGATGTTTGAATATTTAATTTTATTTTAAAGTTCATGGTGAATAATGATTGTAAGTTAATGAACAACAGATGTATTAAAGGAAGTGGTTGTAACGCAGATAAATCAAGTTTATCGAGTTGAGGTATAACCATGAAAAAACAATCTTTTACATAATCACTATGTTATTTATCAGCATACAATTTTGGTAGTAAAGAAATTAAGGTGAAATTTAATGATGTTGAGTGTTAGAAATCTGGGCTATGTGTCTAATATCAGTATTTATGATAAGCCTAAAAAAGTCGCAATTTTAGACAGCGTTATTAATGATCAGCAACCTGCATTAAATGGACAAATTGTTGTTAAATATGACGTAATTAATAAAAAAATTATACAAAAGATTTATATGGTCATGGAACTCCAATTGCAAGCATAATTGCCGCAAAGGAAAAAGAAGAAACGGTGCAAGGAATCAATCCTTTAGTAGAAGTAAACGGTGTAAAAGTAATTGATGACGAAGGGAGGGATAAGATGTTAGGCATTGAAAGAAATCCAAAAAATCGAGTATATTTAGAACTGCTTGATTTATGCTTTGATGTGTGTGATGAATTTCATCTAGTTGTTAGAAACGATATGGGTTCGATACGAGGGTTAGAAGAAATAATAAATAAGTTAAAAGCATCATTAATAGAATTGAGATGCGAGTCAACATGGGCTAGTACCTCTTGGTGATGATCAAACAGCAAATGTTTATTATTTTCACGCTGACGAGAATGCAAAGAAAATTATAAGATTGATAAATCGCTTTATGAGTGGGAAATGCCAAATTCACCTGAAGATTTGTCATTTTTTAAACAAGGAAAGTTTTGGTTTGGCTACTTCTTCGTATGAAAAACAATGCTTTATTTATCCTGAAAATGATACCGAAGCTTCTAGGATTAAGGATATTGAAGGCTTAAGAATTCAAGAATTGGAAGATTTAACAAATGGGAGTTTTCCTTGATAATAAAATAAGGGTGAATCCTATATACCTTTACAAAGCATGAAAGGTTCTCAACTTAAATGTTGAGGTCTTTTTTCTTTGTATTGGATACGCAAAAAAGGTTGCTGGAGGACGGCGCTATGGGGATAGGCGTATCACCTTAGAATTACGTAACCAAGGTGCTCACATCAAGTGTAATTTTGTATAGGATGAAACAAATCCTTCCATTCCATGTTTTAGATAGCGACCCATCTTTTCAGAGGGGATAAACCTCATGTCTTTCTTGTTTTTTTCCTTCTAAGTACTCTAAAACTGCATTTGATTTTTGGTCTATCGTATATTTAGGAAAAAAAACTGCACCTCCAATTGTTAGATGTTGTCTAACAATTGGGGTGCAGTTCAAAGACAGCCATTTATTTCTAGTATACGGCTTTTTGTAATTTGTGAATGACCTCAAGTGAAAGCCCGGTTCCGATGGCAACTGATTCAAGCGGGTTATCTGCAAGTTGGACTGGGACGACGATTTCATTCGTCAGCCATTCTTGTACCCCGTTGAGAAGTGCACCCCCGCCGGATAAGATGACACCTTGATCGACGATATCCCCGCTCAATTCAGGAGGACAATCTTCCAAAGTGGCCCTGATTGCTTCCAGTATATGGAGAAGCGATTCCTGGATGGCTTCCTGGACGTCAGTGGATGATATTGTAATCGGCTTTGGAAGACCCGTTACAAGATCGCGGCCCCTGACTTCCATGGTGATCACGGAATGTTCAACGAGTGCGTAGCCGATTTCTTTTTTTATTTCCTCGGCTGTTCTTTCCCCAATCAGCACATTATGTTTTTTTCTGACATACTGGCTGATATCTTCATCCAATTGATCTCCGCCAATTCTGATTGAATTGCAAGAAACGACGCCGCCATAAGAAATGATTGCGACCTCAGTCGTTCCGCCACCGATATCAACGATGACATTGGCAACTGGCTCTTCGACAGGCAAGCCCGCACCTATTGCTGCTGCTACTGGTTCCTCGATAAGGTGGACCTGTTTCGCTCCGCAGCTTTTGACTGCATCCTGAATGGCCCTTCTCTCAACTGATGTGGAACCTGATGGTGTGCAGACCACTACACTAGGTTTGCGAATCGATAATCCTAGGGCCTTACTTGCTTTTTTCATGATTTCCCGAAGCATTTGCGCGGTCACATCAAAGTCCGCAATGACACCATCCTTAAGCGGACGGATTGCCACAATATTTCCAGGTGTTTTTCCGATCATGTTTTTTGCATCCACACCGACTGCCAATACTTTATTAGTCTCTATATCAATGGCCACCACAGATGGCTCATTAAATACGATTCCTTTATTTTTACTGTAAACTAGCGTATTTGCAGTTCCTAAGTCAATGCCTATTTCTGTATTTGATAACATCTAGTCACCCCTCCATAAGAGTTTGACCCCTATATACTCATTCTACCTTTTATAGCGAATTTGTGGGGGTGGGAAATCTAGTAAATAGTGGAAGTCCCGTGCTGTTCCTTTCATAGAGCGAAAACATGATGAAATATAAAAATGCACTGGTGAGGGAGGCGCCCCAAGAACGGCAAATGTCCAATTGGCATCCTGACAATGGAATGTTGAAAACAAACGTGGAGGCAGCTTTGAATCCGCCTATTTTATGTTAAGATAAAGATGAAAATCCGCTTATATAAAGAAGGTAATTTTGTGAGTGTAAATTTAATCAAGAGTAAGAGTTTTAGAGTCATCTTTACAGCTTTTCTAGCTTTCCTGGGTGGTTATGCGTTTGATAGCCTTGGAGTATACCTGCCATGGATGCTTGGACCATTATTCGTCGTGATGATTGCTAAAGTGAAGTTAAGGAAGTATTTGTATTGGTCTAAAACCTTTAGAAGTACTGGATTGGTCATTCTAGGTTTGCAACTGGGCAGTTCATTCACGAAACAATCGCTAAATGAGATGATTGAATATCTGCCTGTTATGCTTTTTACGACAATTGCAATCATTTCATTTACTGTGTTGACTGGATGGTTTGTCGGAAAGCGAATGAACTTATCCTTGAGCACATCGATGCTTGGCAGTTTTCCGGGAGGCCTTTCCCAGATGGTGGTCTTAAGTGAGGAAATGAAGGATAGTGATGAAACGGTTGTAGGATTCATGCAAACACTGCGGGTCATCCTTGTGATATCCATTGTTCCTTGGATTGTGACCCATGTAATGTCAGTTGAATCAGGTGCGGTAATGGCCGTATCGGAGCGGCCGTTTTTCTTATTTGAATATGATGGGAAATTAGCGATCATGATGTTGGTAACATTGCTGATATTCATCTTCATCACAAAGAAAGCCAATTTTCCGCTACCTTTTTTGCTAGGACCTCTCATGGCCGCAGCACTATTCAATTTAGCAGGCCCAGGTGCACCGCAGATTCCTGACTTTTGGTTGAACTTATCGCAATTGTTGATCGGCGCACATTTAGGCTACACACTGAAGGTTGATAACCCCCGACTTTTCAGAAAGATGTTCGGGGCCGTATTCGTCAGTAATGTCCTATTGATTGGATTTTGCTATTATCTTTCCATTCAGTTTGCCCCAATCCTATCTTTACAGGCGAACGAATTATTTTTGAGCATGGCGCCAGGCGGTGTCGCCGAAATGGCAGTCACAGCCATGTCGGTGCATGTGGATTTATCCGTTGTCACAAGCTTTCATTTATTCAGGATCTTATTCATTTTATTTTTTCTGTCACCCATCATAAAATGGCTGGCCGGAAGAAACCTCGGGAAACAAAAACAGGGACAAAGCTGACAGGCTTTGTCCTTTTTGCGTTAAGCGGAATTCACGAGTAAAATGCTGAACTCACGAGTAAACAGCCAAAATTCACGAGTAGAAACAGCCAAAACTCACGAGTAGATGCCCATATTCCAGACGTATTGAGATAATTTCGTACAAAACAGGCTGGTAATTCCGCTCTGAAAGGATATTGTACCCAAAATATTGAAATGTGCTGTTGGTTAAGCTCATCAAGGCAATAAAGTTGGTAGATTTTGTGATGATTTAGTGAAAATTGAAATCGAATAGTAAAATAATCCTCACTTTTTTTGAACTTCATCCGATATAAGGAGGAGACGAGACTTTAAATGAATGGGTGAGTATTATGGATATAACATCAGTTTTGGGCGTAGTTCTGGGTATCGTGGCCATCTTGGTCGGAATGGTGTTGAAAGGCGTTAGTGTAACGGCGCTGATAAACCCGGCGGCTATTTTGATCATTATTGTAGGGACGATAGCTGCTGTCGTAACGGCTTTCCCTTTGTCGGAATTAAAAAGACTACCAAAAATATTCAAGATTTTATTCTTTGAACAAAAATTGACAAAGCCTGAAGATTTAATAAAAACCTTTTCTGAATGGGCGGTCATTGCCAGGAAAGAAGGCTTATTGGCATTGGAAAGCATTTCGGATCAGGTGGATAATACTTTTTTGAAAAATGGCTTGAATCTTGCAGTCGAAGGTCAAAGTGCCGATTATATTCGTGATATTTTAGCAGAGGAAATAGATGCGATGGAAGAACGTCATCTAAGCGCGGCAGCGATTTTTAGTCAAGCCGGTACATACGCACCGACGCTGGGTGTATTGGGTGCGGTAATCGGGCTGATAGCTGCATTGGGTAATATGGCCGACACGGAGGCTTTGGGACATGCCATATCTGCCGCGTTCGTCGCAACCTTGATGGGTATTTATACGGGGTATGTTTTATGGCATCCATTTGCCAATAAGCTAAAACGGAAGTCGCAGCAGGAAGTTCGAATCAAAGAAATGATGATAGAAGGTATTTTATCAATCATCGAAGGGGAAGCGCCGCGAACGATTGAACAGAAATTAACATCATATTTGCCTGCTGGAGATCGTAAAAAGTGGTTAGAAGGCGATGTGAGAGAAGATGGCTAGGCGCAAAAAGAAACAAAGGCATGAAGAGCATATCGATGAATCATGGCTGGTTCCCTACGCCGATATCTTAACATTGCTTCTCGCGCTTTTTATCGTCTTGTTCGCTTCAAGTTCGGTTGATGCAGTAAGGTTCCAGCAGTTGTCCAATGTATTTAACCAGGTTTTTACAAGCGGAACGGGTTTTATGGATTTTCCAAGTGATTCCCCCAGCAATGAGCCAACGTCACCAGAACAAAGAACAGGTGCGGAAGATCTTGAGAAGCTAGGGAAAAACGAGCAAGAAGAACTTACGGAAGTTCAGGAGCGTGTAAATGCCTACATCCAAAAGAATGATTTAACGAATAAATTGGGAACGAACCTAACGGATGAAGGCATGTTGATTTCAATTAGGGAAAACGTGCTGTTCGAATCGGGTGTGGCTGAGGTGAGAAGTGAAAACCGAAAAATCGCTAAGGAAATCTCAGATCTACTAATCATGGATTTACCCAGAAACATTATCGTAAGCGGACATACAGATAATATTCCTATAAAGAATTACCAGTATGAATCCAACTGGGATCTGAGCGTGATGCGATCTGTGAATTTTATGAAGCTTCTCCTCGAAAATAAAGAGTTGGATCCCGAAATGTTCAGCGCTAAAGGACATGGGGAATTCAAGCCGGTTGCTTCCAATGAAACGAAAAAAGGAAGGGCGAAAAACCGGAGAGTTGAAATCCTAATTGTTCCACGGACAGCGATAAATGAGTGAAAACCTGTCAGAAATGGACGGGTTTTTCTTTTTTAAGGAGATTATATGGAAAGAGAATATACAAATGTGATGGAAGAAATCGTTGTGACTTGGGTGCAGGTTTTAATGTCAGGTATGGAATACCAAACATTTTGTTCATGCGGTAAATGTAAAAATGACATCATCACATTATCATTGAATAACCTGCCTAATTACTATGTAACCACGGAAGAAGGGCGGAAAAGGATATTTGGAAATTTGAATACAGAAGAAAACAGGAAATGGATCAATAAAAGAATCATCAATGCGATACACGTTGTTGGTCAGTATCCTAAACATTGATTTGCTTTGGGGATAGGCTAATGAAATTTAGCACTAACATTAATTATGTGTTTTATTTATGGTGGCAGAGGGAACATAAATAAAGTGCAAAGTATGTTCATTCGATCAAAAATTGAGGAGATGAATTATTATGGGTAAAAATATCGCATGTGTAGTAACGAATATGTTTGAGGACTCGGAGTATAGTGAACCGGCAAAGGCATTTGAAGAAGCCGGCCATACGGTAACGACGATTGAAATGATAAAAGGGAAAACTGTTAAAGGGAAACAAGGGGAGGTAGAAGTCGAGATTGATGAAAGCATCGACTCAGTGAAACCGGAAAATTTCGATGCATTATTCATCCCCGGTGGGTTCTCGCCTGATCAGCTGCGTGCTGACGAACGCTTCGTATCTTTCGCCAAATCGTTCATGGATGATAAGAAGCCTGTATTTGCGATCTGTCATGGACCGCAGTTGCTGATTACAGCCAAAACACTTGAAGGACGCCATGCAACAGGATATACATCCATTAAAGTCGATATGGAATATGCAGGTGCAACATATTTGGACAAGGAGGTTGTTGTTTGCGGCAACCAGCTTGTAACCAGCAGGACACCTGAAGATCTTCCGGCATTTAACCGGGAATCGCTCAATCTATTGAAATAATGAAAAATCCCGGCAGCTGCCGGGATTTTTCATTTTAAAGGATTCATATACTTTCATCTTTGCAGTAAAATAAAAGGAGAGACGAATAAAAAAGGAAGTGTCACAATTGATCGTATTAAAATCTGCACGTGAAATCCAAGCGATGCATGAATCGGGTAAAATTTTGGCAGCTTGTCATAGGGAGATTGCTAAGTTGATTGTTCCTGGGGTGACAACATGGGAAATAGAAGAATTTGTTGAAGGATTCTTAAAAAAACATGGTGCGAAGCCGGAACAAAAGGGTTACAAAGGGTATGAATATGCGACATGTGCCAGCATAAATGAAGAAATCTGTCATGGTTTCCCTCGTAAGACCCCTTTGAAAAATGGAGATATCGTAACGATTGATATGGTCGTCAATTATAACGGGGCCCTTGCCGATTCAGCCTGGACGTATACGGTCGGTAAGGTTTCTAAGGAAACCGAGCATTTGGTTCATGTGACGAAGGAATCTTTATATAAGGCGATTGAAGTATGTGTGGAAGGCAATCGAATTGGAGATATTGGTCATGCCATACAAACATATGTCGAGGCGGAAGGCTTCTCTGTCGTTCGTGATTTCATTGGGCACGGGATAGGAAGTGTCATTCATGAAGAGCCGCAGGTTCCGCATTATGGACTGCCGAATAAAGGTCCGCGTCTTAAGGAAGGCATGGTATTCACCATCGAGCCAATGGTAAACGTAGGTACATATAAAGCAAGCCGGGATCCGAATGGGTGGACGGCATCCACTGCAGATGGGAAATACTCGGCTCAATATGAGCATACGATTGCCATTACGAAAAACGGTCCGCTTATTCTGACCGAACAATGAAAATGAAAAAACAGCATCGATTATGATGCTGTTTTTCATTTTAATCAATTGGCCGTTCCAATGAATACAAATCTTCTTCGATATTTCCTAATCTGTCCTCAATGACTTTTTTAGCATCTTTGATACCTTCATTATAAATAAATGGAGCAATATTTTCGAAAATGAACTGCAAGTGATTTTCAGCAGCGATTTCTCCGATTTCCTTGCCATGTTCCTGATACACATATTCTTGGATACTTTCGATCATCTTGCGGCGTTTTTCTATGGGAAATTGAATGAACATTGTGCCCTCCTTCATATTTGTTCTAAAAACCATGTAATGAATGAATCTGAATCCAAAGGGAATACGGGAACTGAAGCATGATTCCTGGTTCGTTCCAGACATTCGGGCCAAGCCACTGCTGCTTTGACATTAGTAAGCCGTTCCAATAACACGAGGTCACTTTCTTCCTTGATTAAAATGACCTTAGGAAAGTCCTCTTGCTTATAACCCTCAATTAAAATCACATCAGGGAGAAATAGACACAGTAATTGAATCAGCTCAGTTATAGGGGCTTCACCCTTGAAATTCCCGAGCAGCTCGATTGTTCCATCACCTTCAACAAGTGAAGCTGCCGCCCCAGCCTGAAAGTGTTTATTGGAATCCTTCATACCGTTAACATACGGTTTTCCGCCATGTCCATGATGTTTTAAAACGGCTGTCTCTAATTTGGCTTTGCGAAGCTTTTTGATAATATTCGTTATGAAGGTTGTTTTTCCTCTATTTTGGTAGCCAACCACCTGAAAAATAAAAGGCTTCACCAAGGCCATTTGCATCCTTCCTGGTCATCGAGGAGCAGGATGTCCACGAAATCTCCCGTTTGGAAACCACGGGTCCCCCCAGGTAAGACGGTCAGTGAATTGGCACCTGCCAAGCTTGTTGTAATATTGGATTTATCCACACCGCTAGGAATTACCTTCAACTGGCCTGATTCGTAAAATAATCGGGTCCGAAGCAGACGTGAGAATGGATTGGGCTTTAAAAAGTCTTCTGCCAATAGGGCCGTCTCTTTTCGTAAATGCGGATGTTCCGAAAACAGCATGGTGCGGATGATCGGTCTTGCAAATAGTTCAAAGCCAACATAACTGGCGGAAGGATTGCCGGATAAACCGAATAAAAATTTGTTATTATATACCGCTACAGTCGTCACGCTGCCGGGGCGCATGGCCACTTTGTTGAATAAGACTTCAGCACCCATTTTTTGATAAATATCCGGGAGAAGGTCAAAATCACCGACAGAAACCCCTCCAGTTGTAATGAGCAAATCCACTTCCTCCAAGGCAGTTGAAATGGCCTCGTAACTTAATTCGAATTCGTCCTTAAGCTTTCCATAAAAGCGGACATCTCCTCCGGCCCTCCGAATTTGGGCGGAGATGGCATGTGAATTGCTATTACGGATTTTCCCGGGCTGCAACGGTTCGTTAACATCAAGAAGTTCCGAGCCTGTAGCGAATAATCCGACGACAGGTTTCTTGGCAACTGGGACTTCGGCATATCCGAATGTTGCCAGCAAGCCGATGATCCCTGGATTGATCGTTGTTCCTTTTTTTACAAGAACATCGCCTTTCTTTGCATCCTCTCCTTGAAAAGAAACGTTTTCGCCTTCCTTAAGTGGGCGTTTAAATGATATGTACTTCTTTCCGTCCTTTTCGAATTCCTTTGTGAGCTCGAGCATGATTACGGCATCACACTCAGCTGGCATCTGAGCTCCAGTCATGATTCTCGCCACTTGATTTTTTTGTACAGGGATAGTCGGTACCATCCCCGCAGCCAGTTCTTCAACCACTTCGAACTCAAGAGGGTTATTTATGGAACCCTCTGCCGTATCCTTGGACCTGAGGGCGAATCCATCGTATGGAGAGCGGTTAAAATGCGGAACATCATTTGTAGCTACAATATCTTGAGCCAAAAAACGGTCTTGGCTTTCCTTGAGGGGAATCAGTTCCGCATGCCCTATTAATTTATGCTTCATCACTTTTTCCACTGCTTCCGCAATACTGATGGGTGTTCTTCTTTCTACCATGATTACAACTCCTGTCAGTTTTCAATTTCTATATCAAATGTATCAGAATTATTTTAAAAATGAAAAAAATCCTCACCGGTACGGGAGGATTTGAATGTTACTTATTACGCAGTCTTCCAAGTTCTTCGGCGATCGCTTCCATTTCACGGACACTGAAATTCGTTTTTTTCATCACCATTGTATAAATATCGTGCAGCTCTTCGTACATTTCGATATCAAAATGGGTTGATTTGATTGCACCGAAGTTCATCACTTTTAATTTATCCTTGATTGCTTCGATCATAAACTCGACACTTTCGGCTGTGTTTTGCGTTAAATCCATTTCCCTCATCCTTTCATACGTTCCTAAATTATTTTCATCTTTGCATGATTACCGCTGGAAGTCAATGAATATTACGAAGCTTGATCCCCAATATCCTTGGTCATCTCCACGTTTTAAACTGAGGGAGTTTGGGAAAAGATAGGAAAAAACTTTTTTAAACATTGTATAATGGAGATAGCTACCATTATCCATCAACTAATATATGACAAGGAGGAGAATATATGAGCAACATTCGAGAAGAATATAAGTGTGTCAAGAAAAGTAAATTTATGCAAGCGGTCTTTATTGGTGCGTTAGCAGGGGCTGCGATAAGCCTTTTTGACAAGGATACGCGTAATTCTGTATTGGAAAACAGTAAAAGCTGCATGAGTAATATGAAGGAATTCGTGAAGAATCCCAATGGGGTGCTTACACAAGTACGTGAAACATCATCCAAGGTCCGTTCCACTGTTGAAAAAATTTCCGATGATGTATCCTTCATTTCCCAAAAGGTGGAGGAAATGAAAGATATTCCATCGCAAGTTGCCCAAGTGGTGATGGAGACGAAGGAAGTTTTTGCTGCAGAGCAAGATGAGTCATCTTCAAGTCACCATGAACGGATTTCCTTAAATTAGAAAATGGGGTGGAGGTATGGCCAATAAAAAAGAATGGCTGAAAGGCTCATTCTTCAAGACTTTCATAAAACGGTTACAGATGGATGATGTGTCGGGGCTTGCCGCACAGCTGTCTTATTTCTTCTTACTTTCCCTGTTTCCGTTACTTATTTTTTTATTCACCTTATTGGCCTATCTGCCATTTTCCCAAGAAGATATATTAAATACCGTCCGTACATATGCGCCTGACGATTCGATGAAAATCATTGAGGCCAACCTATCTGAAGTAATGGAAGCGAATGGGACTTTATTGTCGTTTGGTGTCATCGGAACGATATGGTCGGCATCGAATGGGATGAATGCAATCATTAAAGCATTTAACCATGCATATGATGTAAAAGAAAGTCGAACTTTCTTTATTTCCCGGGGAATGTCGATTCTGCTCACATTAGCGATGATTTTTGTTTTTATTGTCGTTTTATTGCTGCCGGTATTCGGAAAACAGATCGGAGTATTCCTATTTGCCGAAATTGGACAATCCGATGAATTTCTTATGATTTGGAACCAGCTTCGCTGGGTAATAAGTACGCTTGTATTTTTAATTGTGTTCACGATCCTTTATTGGATTGCCCCCAACATAAAGCAAAAATGCATAACCGTACTGCCCGGTGCTATCTTTGCAACGGCAGGATGGAGTCTTGTTTCCTTTTTGTTTTCTTTTTATGTGGAGAACTTCGCTAATTATTCCGCAACATATGGGAGCCTTGGAGGGATCATCGTATTAATGGTCTGGTTTTATTTATCAGGGCTCATCATCATACTGGGAGGGGAAATAAATGCGCTCATAAGTGAAAGGCAAAAACCAGAATGTGCATGAGCTTCCTGAAGTTCCCGTAATAGCGGACTATCATGCTGCAGATACTATTCAAGAAATAACAACTTTTGATGAGGAGGAGTTCTTTCATGAGTAAAAAGGATGGCAGCACAAAGCAAAAAGGAAAAAATAAAGGTTCGAACCATAAAACATCAGGTTCTGCAAATGGTAAGAACGGATATCACTAAATTGAAACGATCATAAAAAAAGGGAGCCTTGGAGGGCTCCTTTTTCATGTTTAGTTTCTCAAAAGTCTTAAGCTGTTCAGTATAACGAGAATTGTGCTTCCTTCATGTCCAATGACGCCGTATGGAAGGTCAAGGAATTGAAGGAAATTGGATGCGATCAGGATCATGATGACCGAAATTGAAAAGATGACGTTTTGTTTGATGATTCGATTCATCTTCTTGGATAATTTGACTGCTTCCGCGATGCGCGGCAAGTCATTCTTCATCAGAACAACATCCGCTGTCTCCAAGGCAACATCCGTGCCTTCACCCATTGCAATTCCCACAGATGCCGTTGCTAGTGCAGGTGCATCATTGATGCCATCCCCAACCATTGCTACAGTGCCAAAATGTTCTTTCAGCCTTTTCACTTCAGTCACTTTGGTTTCTGGCAGGCATTCGGCAATATATGCATCAATGTGGCTCTCCGACGCAATCGCTTTAGCCGTTTTTTCACCATCGCCTGTCAGCATGACGGTATGGATGCCCTCCTTTTTCAAAGCTTCGATGGCTATAATGGTTTCTTCACGCACGACATCTTTCAAAGTGAGAATACCGGCAATCCCTTGATCATCCTTTGCATAAACGATTGTCTTGCCTTGTTCAGCCAATGTCAGTGCAATGCCATTTTGGAATAGTTCTGCTTCACTGCGACCGACGAAATCAGCTTTTCCGACTTTCCAAAGCACGCCATTGATGTATGCTTGAACCCCATTGCCTGAGATATCTTCCATGTTATCCGGTTTAATGATGTCTCTTTGCAATTTCGTTTTGGCATAACGTACGATCGATGTTGCCAAAGGGTGGTTTGAATAATTTTCAACAGATGCAATATGAAATAAGAAATCATCTTCGTTTAAATCTTCGCGGATAATGACATCCGTTACCTCGGGTTTTCCTTTTGTTAATGTACCGGTTTTATCTAAAGCAATTGCCTGCAGGTTACCTAGATTCTCAAGATGGATGCCGCCTTTAAATAAAATGCCATGACGAGCACCATTTGAAATGGCAGATAGCGTTGCTGGCATAATAGAAGCCACAAGTGCACAAGGTGAAGCGACAACGAGCAGGATCATCGCCCTGTAGAATGTTTCGGTCCAGCTCCACCCCAATATGAAATGGGGTACGAACATCATCAAGCCGACAACGGTCAATACCACTTTTACATAAGTACCTTCAAACCGTTCAATGAACAGCTGGGAAGGGGACTTTTCACTTTGTGCGGATTGAACGAGAGTGATTATTTTTTGAAATAATGTTTCACTTGCTGGTTTGGTGATTTCCACGGTAATCGTACCACGGAGGTTAACCGTTCCGGCAAATACTTCATCATCCAATGATTTGCTGACCGGTATGGATTCACCAGTGATGGCGGCTTCATCGATATTGGTACGGCCGTCAGTGATTTTTCCATCTGAAGGAACTCTCTCACCTGGTTTCACTAAAATCAGATCTCCGACATGCAGCTGTGAAACGGATACGGTTTCTTCATATCCGTTAGTGATGCGCAGTGCTTCCTCAGGCTGTAAGTCCATAAGTGCCGAAATTTCTTTATGGCTTTTATTCATCGTGTATGTCTCAAGGGCACCGCTTAAAGCGAAGATGAAAATCAATATGGCACCTTCCGTCCAGTATCCGATGACCGCAGAACCGATGGCCGCAAAAATCATCAGCATCTCAACATTCAATTCCCGGTCGGCAATCGTATCTTCTATTCCTTCTTTTGCTTTGGCATATCCGCCAATCAAGAAAGAAGCTAAGTATATGACGATGGAAGTGGACTCCATTCCGTTCTTTGAAAGGGCCCATCCCAACACTATTAATAAACCGCTGAACAATGCAGCAAAAAGTTCTAGATGAGGTTTTGCTTTTTCCAACCAAGTGGTTTGGCATGAAGCCGGTTGGGTTAAATGTTTAGTATCTGTAGTCATAAGATTCCCTCCCACATTCTTCTCTATTTTGTGTAAATGATATAGATTATCATTTGTGTGATATATAATTGAGAAAGATAATCAACGTCATTTCTCTGGATAAAATATGAAAGCTGCCACCGTAATTGCGATGACAGCAATGTTTTCAAAGGTTTTTAAACGTAATGTCCCTTTTGTTATTATTATAATACCACATATCCTATTCAGAAATAAAGAAGAATGATTCTAATCTAGTAAAAAATATAAAGTGCATCCTAACCAAATATTCAGCCGCTATTGAGAAATACCTTTCAAATTGAATAATAAAAGAAGTAGTCCAGATAATAAACTATACTAAATAACTGAAGCAGGCATTTTCTCCTTAAACAAGGCCAACGAAATGAGGACAAGGAAAAGCATGATGCTGATCATATAGAAAAAATTCCCGCCTTGTATATGTTCAATGACAAGGCCGCCAAAAAACGGACCGCTGATGCTACCGAGGCTAAAGAAGATACTGCATAATAAATTTCCAGCAGGTAATAGGTTTCGAGGCAAAAGGTCTGCCATATAACTGATTCCCAGCGAGAAAGTCGAACCAACCATCATTCCGCCAAACATAAAGCAAATGAATAGACCAAGCACTGAATAAGAATAAACCCCTGCAAGAGTGAATATGGCAAACCCGGAAAAAAGTATCGTCAGCAAGGTCTTTCGCCGGCCAAAACGGTCACTTATCATCCCCAAGGGAATCTGGGTAAGCAGGGTCCCCGCGGAAAATGCCGGGATGATGATGGATACTGCGGTTAAATCGATTCCGGAGCGCAGGGCGAATACAGGGAAATTGCTATTCAATGATGCTTCAAGCACGCCAAATGTGAACGGAAGTAAAAAAGCGACCCAAGCTATGCGGCTAACTTTCGTAAACCTTTTGAGTGTGCCAAAGAATGATGTGTTTTCAGAATCATCCTGTTCAGGGAGCTCATTTCCAATAAGGAAAACAGTGGACCAAGCTAGAAGGCTAAGTATGGATGTGATGATGAAAGGTAAAGACTGATTAATCTCGAGAAGCTTCGTCATCATCGGGCCAACCATGAACCCAAGACTGAAGAAAAGTCCATAAATGGCAAGATTCCTTCCGCGCTTCGTTTTTGGTGAAATGGCAGTGATCCATGTCTGGGTAGCAAAGTGAAGTGTATGATCGCCGATTCCAATGAAGAAACGCAGGACGAACCAAAACCAGAATGATTTCCAAACAGGAAATAATGCAAGCGATAGAATGACCGTTATACCGCCAAATAATATCAAAGGCTTATAGCCGTATTTACGGAGCGGGGCTTCCATAAAAGGAGAAATCAACAGAATTCCAAGATAAAGCGAGGCTGCATGAAACCCGTTTAGGGATGAGCTAATTCCGTCATTTTCAAAAATGATGGCAATGATCGGCAGAAGCATCCCTTGAGAAAACCCCGATATGCCGACAATTAAGATTAAAACGCTAAAAAGCAATTTATTATTCATAAAATCAAGTCTCCTAAGAAATGTATACCTTCTGATGTTACATCTTAGGAAGAGGATTAAGCAATAGAAATTTGGGTAAATATTGACAAGAAGAGAGAGGATGATAAAATTTTCCTTTGTCATCTCCCGAAGATTATGTATGATAGTTTTTGTTACATAAAGGAATTATAGGATTGTGAGGAGAAGTATCGTGAATAAAATATTTTTTGGGCTTGTCCTGTTAGGCGTCCCTATATCAGTCATTGGGTCATTATTGCATTGGCCGAGCGTGATCATGTTCATCGTATATTGCTTAACCATCGTTGCGCTAGCAGGATTCATGGGCCGTGCGACTGAAAGCTTAGCGATCGTTATGGGACCAAGGATTGGCGGTCTCTTGAATGCAACCTTTGGAAATGCAGTGGAATTGATCATATCCATCTTTTCATTAAAGGCGGGGCTTGTGGGGGTCGTGTTGGCTTCTTTAACTGGTTCCGTATTAGGAAACTTATTGTTGGTGGCAGGACTTTCATTCTTTGTCGGAGGGACTAAATACAAACGGCAGAAATTTAATGTATTCGATGCGAGGCATAATGCCGGTCTATTGATTTTTGCAGTTATTGTAGCCTTCGTCATACCGGAAGTATTCACACAAGATATGAGTGAATCACGTACGATGTCGTTAAGTGTAGGAATTAGCATTATTTTGATCTTATTATATCTTGCTGCATTATTCTTTAAATTGGTTACTCACCGTGGGGTATATCAGCATACGGAGAAACCCGAGGAACATGAAGAGGAAGTACCGGAGTGGAGCAGGAAAAAGGCAATTATTATACTTGCTGCTGCTACATTGGCCGTTGCGTATGTATCGGAGAAACTTGTTCATACGTTCAGCGAGGTGGGGGAAACCTTCGGATGGTCGGAGTTATTCATAGGTGTCATTATCGTTGCAATCGTGGGTAACGCGGCAGAGCATGCGTCAGCCGTCATAATGGCCTATAAAAACAAAATGGATGTCGCAGTGGAAATTGCCGTTGGTTCCACACTTCAAGTAGCGATGTTCGTAGCTCCTGTACTCGTACTTATTTCATTAATGTATCCAACTCATATGCCGCTTGTTTTCACAATGCCAGAACTGATATCAATGGTTACAGCAGTCTTTCTGATGATCATGATTTCGAATGACGGGGAAACGAACTGGTTTGAAGGCCTTACCTTATTGGCCGCTTACTTCATTATGGGAATTGGATTTTACTTATTATAAGAAATGCAGGCCTTCCGATGCGGGAGGTCTTTCTTTTTATATAATTCAAAAATAAAAATGACTCTGCTCAGGTTAGATTTAGCAGAGTCATTTCTATATTAGTAAATTACCATTCATAAGTCATTCCAAAATTTTTCATCATGCTTTTGTAAAAGTTGAGAAATATTCTAGAGTGTCACACCATCCTTTTACATCAGATTTAAGTATAGGCGAATTCGTTTTCTGTCATCCTTTAAAAGGGTGTCATGGATTGTTCGATAAGCATACCTCCTGAAGGTTTAATAGGTATGAACGATTTCGCCTCCTTTTTATAATGTAAAATAAGTATAACCGATTTAAATAAAAAAGTAAATATTCTGAACTTTACAAATTCATTACAAAATCGAAATAAGAATGAAATGTATAGAATGTTAGCTAAAAACAAAATCTATAACAAAATGATTGAACCCCTCAAAAGGAGTGCGACAGCATGAGAAGAACTATTCTTATTACGATGATTGCCCTAATTGCCTTTATTCAGACGAATGTAAGTTTTGCAGCTGATATTCCAGAAGGCAAAGCAAATCCGAATATGGTGAAAATCCCACCTTCCGTTTTGAATATTGCAAAGGAGAATACGTATCCGAACCCAACCCAGGATCTTCCGATGCTGCAGCCGAGTAAGTTGGCCGAACAATTGATCGATTCGTCGGATATCAAGATTGAAAATCCAGAACTCATCCATATGTTGAATGAATCGGCAATTGCAAAAGCTCCGCTTGCTTTTGGTTACAGGGCGACGATTTACCTTGGCCATTGGGCATTGAATTATGAGTCTTCGGAAACGGCGCCAAACTGGGAGTACCAAAAAATCAATACGAATTACTACGATAATCGCGGCGGTGAGGTTCCATACAGGATCCGTTATGTCCAGGAAAGTCAAAAGGCAGTGAGTGGCGGTCTTACTGCGAAAATCCCTAAGGCAGAGGATGTTCAAAAGATGATGCTGTTAAAAGCCACTGAGAAAACGAATTTGCCGTTGGCTTTTGAAACGATCATCGGAGCTGGTACAAAAAAAGATGAAGTATACAATGTTGCTTCTAATAGGATAGGTTACTTATCCAGTTATGCTTCCGCCGTCAATGAAAAAGGGAAGATCACATATGGGGAAGTGTATTTGAACTTAAAAGGAAGTAAAAGAACCATTACGATAAAGAACATCACTTCACAAGGCATCGGTGCATGGATACCGGTTCAGGACCATGTTTCCTTCAGCTTTACAGTCTCGCAGCAACCCAGGTAAATTGAAAAACTCGCCGGAATGGCGAGTTTTTTTTCTTCATATGGTTGACTTCCTGATCCTGAAGTCCTCCTTCGGGTAGTATGCATTCTTGACGAGAACATTCGGGCCTAGACATTTGACTGCCGGACAGTGGCAATTCAATTCATTGGCGAGTTTCGAATTCATCCATGTTTCATAGGATTTTGTCAAAGGTTGGTCTTTGATATTCCCTAATGTAGGCGCGTCACCGAAATCGGTCACGATCACTTCCCCGGTGAAAATATTGATGTTCAACCGGGAACGTCCATCAGGGTCATTACGAACAGTTACTTTATGTGAACCATAAAGGCGTTGAAGCAGCTTTATATCCTCTTTACTGTTATTGCAAGGATAAAATGGCAGGGTACCGAAAAGCATCCAAACATTTTCATCACGGATATCAAGCAAATGATGCATCGCTTCACGCATTTTGTCCAATGATAAAGTTTCAAGTGCCGAAGCGAAATCGCTTGGATACATCGGATGAATTTCGTGCCTTTGACATCCCATTTCATCGACAATCTGTCTGTGAATATGCTCAAGATGCGGCAATGTCCGTTTATTAAGCATCGTTTCTGCAGAAACCAGCACACCAGCCTTGGTCAGGGCACGGGAATTTTCAATCATTTTATCGAATAATTTCTTTCGCTGTTCCCGAGATGGTTTTCGGTCCATCATGGCAAAGCCGATATCAATGAATTCATCGATCGTTCCCCAGTTATGGGAAATGTGCAGAACATCCAAATAAGGAATGATTTCCTCATACCGTTCCAGGTCAAGGGTCAAATTGGAATTGATTTGTGTCCGGACCCCGCGGCTACGGGCATATTTCAATAGAGGCAAAACATAATTCTTCACTTGTTTTCTTGAAAGCATCGGCTCCCCGCCAGTGATGCTGAGCGAGCGAAGCAAAGGGATTTCATCGAGGCGCTGAATCAATAATTCCAGTGGCAGTGCATCCGGGTCCTTGGGCTGAAGTGTGTAACCGACGGCACAATGCTCACAACGCATATTGCAAAGGGTGGTGGTGGTGAACTCCACATTGGTAAGGCTGAGCTTTCCATATTGTTCAACGTCCATATATGCTTCCCAAGGGTCATACTTGGGTGTAATTGGTGTTAAAAGATCTTGCTTGATTATTGACATATTTAAAACTCCTTACGTAATAATGCACTAACCCATTATGAACAATGGGGACAAAAAATGTCAAATGGCGGAGAGTGCATTTATAGCTTGCCATTGCACTTTCAAGCAGATTTCGTTACGATGAAAGAAGAACGGAAGGAGAGTGCCTCATGGGAAAATCCATTACAGGTAAAAACGAACAATTAACATACTTAAAAGAACGCCTCACGATGTTCATGGAAGTTCTTGATCATATCGAACCGGAAAATACGGAGTTGGAAGATATAGACCGTTTAATCGGCATGTTAGATGATTTGGAAGGCAAAGTGGAACAATTCAAAACCCGCGAAGATTAATATCTGTTTCGATAGTATGATTTTTTCAATGTTAATATTCATGAAGGGATGACGGGAATACTGCGTCATCCTTTTTTAATGGAAATGATTGGTGATGAAATTTAATTCATGGGTTATTTCTGGCGGGTTTGCTCATTTCTCTCCAAATTGCTTTTCATTATGAAAAATAATTACTTGTTTTCGAAAGATTATGTTAGATGTATAATAAAACGGGTGTTGTATCATTCGCTATTTATAGAGAAGCAGGGAAATGATTAAATCTAATCTAGGGGAAATAAGAGGGGGAAGAGAAATTTGGATATTCAAAAATTCCAAGAAAGTATGTACAGTCTTATCGTTGAAACTTCAACGAATCTTCCAAAGGATGTTCGTCGTGCGGTCAAAAGTGCAAAACAACGTGAAAATGCAGGTACTCGTTCTGCATTGAGCCTGACCACCATCACGAATAATATTACAATGGCTGACGACAATGTATCACCGATTTGTCAGGATACTGGTCTGCCGACTTTCAAAATAAAAACTCCAGTTGGCGTGAACCAACTTGAAATAAAAAAAGCAATCCGGAATGCGATCATCTTAGCGACAAAGGGCGGAAAACTTCGTCCAAACGCGGTTGACTCTTTATCGGGTGAAAATAGCGGGGATAACCTTGGGGAAGGTCTTCCTGTCATTAAATTCGATCAATGGGAAAAAGACTATATTGATGTTCGTCTTATCTTAAAAGGCGGCGGCTGTGAAAATAAAAACATCCAATACAGTCTGCCTATGGAGCTTGAAGGATTGGGAAAAGCGGGCCGTGATTTGGACGGAATCCGTAAATGTGTCCTTCACTCTGTCTACCAAGCACAAGGACAAGGCTGCAGTGCCGGCTTCATCGGAGTTGGTATCGGAGGGGACCGTTCATCCGGATATGATCTGGCTAAGGCTCAACTTTTCCGCAGTAATGAAGATGTGAATCCGAATGAAGACCTTCGTAAACTTGAAGATTACATCATGAAGACAGCTAATGAATTGGGAATCGGCACGATGGGCTTTGGTGGCGAAACTACGTTGCTTGGATGTAAAATCGGTGTCATGCACCGTATTCCGGCAAGCTTTTTCGTCTCCGTTGCTTACAACTGCTGGGCGTTCCGCCGTTTAGGAGTGAAAGTCAATCCGGAAACAGGCGAAATAAATGAGTGGTTATATCAAGAAGGGGAGAAAATCGACTTTGCTTTGGAAGCAGAAAAAGCAGCGAAGGATGAAGTGGCAGCCGCTGCAGAATCGGACGTTGAAGCTTCCCGTGAAATCACCCTGCAAGCACCAATCACGGAAGAACAAATCCGTGAATTAAAAGTTGGTGACGTCGTTCATATTAACGGCAGAATGTATACAGGCCGTGACGCCATCCACAAGCACTTATCTGAAAATCCTGCACCAATCGACCTAGATGGACAAATCATCTATCACTGTGGACCGGTTATGCTGAAGGACGAAGAAGGCAAATGGCATGTAAAGGCTGCCGGACCGACAACAAGTATTCGTGAAGAACCATACCAAGGTGATATCATGAAACGATTCGGCATCCGTGCAGTTATCGGTAAAGGCGGAATGGGACCAAAAACACTAGAAGCACTAAGTGAGCACGGCGGCGTTTATCTAAATGCAATCGGCGGGGCTGCTCAATATTATGCAGATTGCATCAAATCCGTCGAAGGTGTGAACTTCACTGAATTTGGTATTCCAGAAGCAATGTGGCATCTGAATGTTGAAGGATTTACTGCCGTGGTTACCATGGATTCACATGGAAACAGCCTGCATAAAGACGTTCAGCAATCTTCATTGGAAAAATTGGCGCAATTCAAAGAACCAGTATTTAAATAAATGTATGCAAAAGACGCTCGCCAAACGGTGAGCGTCTTTTGCATAGCTTACTCCTCTATTTCCGGCAGTGGATCGATTCTTGATGCATCCTCTAAATTCAATCCACTTTTCACAAAATGAACAAACACTCCACCACTTAAACCAAGACAACCAACAAAGCCTAAAGTGATAACCCATTCCAGCATTTCATTCCCCCCCTGCTAATGTATATGAAAAAAAGGCGAAAATTACCTCAAAAAAGTACAATCTTTTGGAGAGGTCGCACATACATTAGAAGAGAAAGGGGGGATTTTCATGCAGAATAACTACTTCTTATTCTTTATGGCCATGCTAACCGGTTTTGCTTTCATCAAACTTCCTGTGGCAAACACGATTTTCTCCGGACTTGAAACATTCCTTGACGTAATCGGAATTGTAATCGTTCTCATTTTCGCTATCGCCATTATTTGGAAGGCGGCACAAGCGCTATTTAAAGGATAAACAAAACATGGAGGGCCAATCCTTTTCGGAGGAGAGGCCCTTTTTTGCGTCTGTCATAGATACTAACGAACTAATTCGGCCTCCGGGGCGTTAATTTGATCCAGAGTGAAATTTATACGGCTCAAGAGCGAAAATACGACCTGTGGCGAGATCAATTCGACCCATGGAGCGAAAAAATCGACCTACGGCGGCAGAAATTCGACCCACGGAGCGAAAAATCGACCTAAAGCGGCAGAAATTCGACCTACGGAGCGAAAAAATCGACCTACAACGAGATCAATTCGACCTTCACAATATCATGCATATAAATCTCCATGTTCCAAACAATAAGAAAAAAGAACATGGGGGATATTCCAATGAAAAAAATGGTGATTTTATCCGCTTTTATTTGCTTGATATGCTCTTTGGCAAGCCCGGCTTTTGCAGAATCCTATAACTGGGGTTTCAATAAAGGAAAAAATGGGACACCTGCCGATGCCGGTAAAAAATTCAATGAAATGCTGCCTGAATATGAAGCGATTTATAAGGGGGATACAAAGAAAAAAGTCGTTTATTTAACATTTGATAACGGTTATGAAAATGGCTATACGGCCCAAATTTTAGATGTCCTGAAGAAACATGGTGCTCCTGGAGCTTTTTTTGTCACGGGTCATTATTTAAAAACGGCACCTGAGCTTGTTGTCCGTATGGCTAATGAGGGGCATATCGTAGGAAACCATTCATGGAACCATCCGGATATGACCAGCGTGACGGACGATGTGATTCGCACGGAGCTTGAGCGGGTAAAAGAAGCAACGGAAAAATTAACGGGGCAAAAGGAAATGAACTACTTAAGGCCGCCTCGTGGGGTATTTAATGAAAGAACGATGAGGATCGCAAAAAAAGAAGGGTATTACCACATCTTCTGGTCACTGGCATATAGAGACTGGATTGTTGATCAACAAAAGGGTGCCGCGTTCGCACACGATGAAGTGCTTAAGCAGATTCATCCCGGTGCGATATTATTATTGCATACCGTATCGAAGGATAATGCGGATGCTTTGGACTCGATTCTGACGGATCTTGAAAAACAGGGGTATGCTTTCGGTAGCCTTGATGATTTAATGATTGAGAAGCAGTTGCCGAACCGAATGCTTTATTAAAGTGAGAAGCGGGTCCTGTAGAGATAATTCAGGTCCCGCTTTTATCCATTCTCCTCAATTTCAAGTAATATTTCAGGAAACATGCTATAATACGTGGAAAACTGCTAAAGGATGGATCGCTTGTGTGGACAGAAAAATTACAGGTTCAAGGACCCTATAATTTCGATCTAGTTCTCGAACGATTATCGTTAGACCCACTTCAGGTAGTTGATTTCACTAACAGGACGGTAAAAGTTCCGCTATATATAGAAAATGAACCAATCGTTTTGCAGGTTCAAGCAATGGGAAATATCGATGAACCATCTTTTATCATCAAAGGTCATTCAGAGGTATACAAGTCAAAAGCGATCGAACGGTTAAAAAAGGTCTTTCATTGGCATCAGCCATTAGAAGGCGTTTCCAGGCATTTCAGGGAATCCGATTTGCGGGAAATCTTCGAAGAGCACCGCGGTACTGCCATAGTCTTGGACTTCGATTACTACAGTTGCCTCGTTAAATGCATCATACATCAGCAATTGAACTTATCCTTTGCCCATACGCTTACGGAACGATTCGTTAAAACCTTCGGCTACCAGATGGAAGGTGCCTGGTTTTATCCGACGCCGGAAACAACCGCCCAACTTAAAATCGAGCAATTGAGAGCCATTCAATTCAGCGGCCGGAAAGCGGAATACGTCATCGGACTTTCCGAGCAGGTCATTCAGGGCCATCTCAACCTTGATATAATGGAAAAGCTATCCGATCAAGAGGTTATGGATACACTAATAAAAATACGCGGTATCGGTAGATGGACGGCTGAAAACTTCCTGCTTTTTGGACTTGGCCGGCCGAACCTATTTCCTAAAGCCGATATTGGCATTCAAAATGCCTTGAAAATATTATATGGCTTACCGCAAAAGCCAACCCAAGAAGAAATGGAGTCCTATAGTGAGAAATGGGCTCCATATCTAAGCTACGCTTCCCTCTATTTGTGGAGAAGCATTGAAAAACGGAGTGAAAAGAAATGACAAACATTCAAGATACAAAACTGGAAGTGGATCAAACCCTTCCCCTTACGATTAAACGGCTTGGCATTAATGGAGAGGGAGTCGGTTATTTCAAAAAGAAAGTCGTCTTCGTCCCAGGAGCATTGCCTGGTGAAGAAATTGTAGCTTTGGTCACAAAGGTGCAGCCAAACTTCACCGAGGCGAAAATAAAAACCATCCGTAAAGAATCACCGCATCGCATTGCAGCGCCATGTCCGGTTTACGCTGAATGCGGCGGATGTCAGTTACAGCATTTAAGCTATGACCAGCAGCTTATCGAAAAGCGCGATATCGTTATTCAAGCGATGGAGCGCCATTCGAAATTCCCGGTTTCTTCATTAAATGTAAAAGAAACGATCGGTATGGAAGATCCTTGGAATTACCGCAATAAAAGTCAGTACCAAGTCGGCCAAAAAGATGGTAAATTGATTGCTGGCCTTTACGGCTTGAATTCCCATAATCTGATCGATATCCCGAATTGCCTTGTACAGCATAAGGCAACAAATAAGGTAACACGTACAGTGAAAAAGATTCTAAAGAACCTGAACATCTCAATATATAACGAAAGAAAAAGAAAAGGTGTTATTCGTACGGTCATTACACGGGTAGGCTTTGAAACAGGTGAAGTGCAGGTTGTCCTTGTTACAGGTGCGGAGGAAATTCCACAAAAAGATCAGTTGCTAAAACAAATTCGGGACCAATTGCCAGAAGTGAAATCGGTCGTTCAAAACATCAACAACCGAAACACATCACTGATATTTGGCGAAAAAACGATTCACCTGGCAGGCGAAAAAGTCATCAACGAAACATTGGGTGACCTATCATACGAACTATCAGCGCGTACATTCTTCCAGCTTAACCCCGTTCAAACTGTTCGCTTATATGATGAAGTGAAAAAAGCGGCAGCCTTAACCGGCACGGAAAAAGTGGTTGACGCTTATTGCGGTGTAGGAACCATTGGTCTATGGCTGTCTGAAAATGCCAAGGAAGTCAGAGGGATGGACGTCATTAAAGAATCCATCGAGGACGCCAAGAAAAATGCCAAAAAACATAAACGCGACAATGTATACTATGAAACAGGCAAGGCCGAGAATATCCTTCCACGCTGGACCAAAGAAGGCTGGAAACCGGACGTACTTGTCGTCGACCCGCCAAGATCAGGCTGTGACCAATCATTACTGCAGACAATCTTGAAAGTAAAACCGAAAACCATAGTGTACGTATCATGCAACCCTTCCACTTTGGCCAAGGACTTACAAGAACTGAGCACTTCTTATCGCGTTGAGGCCATACAGCCTGTGGATATGTTCCCGCAGACGAGCCATGTAGAGTGTGTCTCGCAACTCATTTTAAAAGAAGGAAACTAACGAATCGCTAGTTGCTTTTGTATATAGTTTTTACACTGATGTAAATGGATTAATATATTGGAATCATGTATTGAATAAAATACTGATTTTCTGAGAACATGTTTCTATTAAAACATGTTCTCCTATTTTTTATTCTTCTTCATAATGTAATTCTGGTGGGTTTGAGCGGTAAATGCGTTTTGGGTATTCAAGTCCGCCGTCAATTACATTCGGACCGGTTTTCCTTAAAATAAACATTGCTGATTTTCACAAATTATAAATGTCCAAAATGTACTTGTGTTTGATAATGAGTTATTAAGCATGATATAAGTGTAAAAGAAGTGGAGCACTTGGCTTTTATATTTTTTGACCGAGAGTTTGAAGTTGTATCCATAGTGAGAGGATTTGAGTTTGAAATGATAGATAATTTTTGGCGTGATTTACCACGACCATTTTTTGTACTTGCACCAATGGAAGATGTGACAGATGTTGTTTTTCGTCACGTAGTAAGTGAAGCCGGTCGACCGGATGTATTTTTCACAGAGTTTACAAACTCGGATAGCTATTGCCATCCAGAGGGCATGAAAAGTGTGCGTGGCCGTTTGACTTTTACAGAAGATGAGCAGCCAATGGTGGCACATATTTGGGGGGATAATCCCGAATATTTCCGTCAAATGAGTGTTGGCATGGCAGAGCTAGGATTTAAGGGCATCGATATTAATATGGGCTGCCCTGTACCGAATGTGGCATCGAGAGGGAAAGGTAGTGGCCTAATTCTGCGTCCAGACGTGGCGGCAGAACTTATTCAAGCAGCAAAAGCGGGCGGACTGCCTGTCAGCGTGAAAACACGACTTGGCTATAATGATGTAAATGAGTGGGAGGAGTGGCTGACGCAAATTTTAAAACAGGATATTGCGAACCTTTCCATTCATTTACGTACAAGAAAGGAAATGAGCCAAGTAGATGCGCATTGGGAGCTAATTCCGGAAATCAAAAAATTACGTGACCGTATCGCACCAAATACGCTACTAACAATCAATGGAGACATTCCTGATCGTCAAACTGGACTGCAGCTTGCTGAACAATATGGTATTGATGGCGTTATGATCGGGCGAGGAATTTTTAAAAATCCTTTTGCTTTTGAAAAAGAGCCAAAAGAGCATAGCAGTAAAGAATACCTTGATCTTTTAAGATTGCAGCTCGATCTTCAAGATCAATATGCGGAAGTACTACCACGTTCAATCACAGGGCTTCATCGCTTTTTCAAAATTTATGTCAAAGGATTCCGTGGAGCTGGTGAATTAAGAAATCAATTGATGAACACGAAATCAACAGATGAAGTGCGTGCATTGCTTGATAACTTTGGAAAAGAATGTTGATGGGAGCAATAAGCAGAGTGATCCGGGAATCTGTAAAAGGTTCTCGGATTTTAATCTGCGTTTATTTCCATCCATTTGTGTAATAATGAGAGTACTGTGAATAGAGAAATACATAGGAGGTTTTTGGATGCATAATCATGATATATTAATTCGATTAAGATATGCGCTTGATATTAAAAATAAAGATATGGTAGAGATATTTAAACTCGGGGAGATTGAAGTGACGATGGAAGAAGTCATGCAGATGCTCACAAAACCAAAAGATGATTATTATGATGAATATGAAGAATATGATGATATGGATGAAGAGGAAGATGGGGTAACCTGCAATAACATGATGTTAGAGTCCTTTTTAAATGGTTTGATCATTTTTAAAAGAGGGAGACAAGAGCCAAAACCTGGTCAGCCTCAAAGTCAGGCACCGGCTGTAAAGATTAAGGAAAGTGTGAATAATATCCTCTTGAAGAAACTGAAAATAGCATTAACATTAACCAGTGAGGATATGATCGAAGTTTTGGAAGAAGCAGGAGTCATGATAACCAAAGGGGAATTAAGCGCTATACTAAGAAAAGTGGGTCATAGGAATTATAAAGAGTGCGGAGATCGATACGCGAGGAATTTCTTAAAAGGATTAACTTTGAGATATAGGGGATAACACTGTAACATCTACATTATAAATCAGACCATGAAATCGTGAAAAGTACTTTTCACGATTTCATGGTCTTTTTCTTATGACGATATTGAAGGGATATAAAGTGCAAATAGTAAAAAAAGAAGGCTCTCTCAAGGCACCTTCTGAATCATTAACCTTTTAAAAAGTCTGTTTTTGCGAAATTGGGGTTTGGATATTTATAGAAGCCTTCTCCTGCTTCTCTTCCGATTTTCCCTTTATCGATATATTCTGTTTTCAATAAGTTAGCCAGCTTTTCAATCTCTGGATCACCTGTCGCTTTCGCTTTTGCAAGTGAAATATTATAAGCGGTATTGATTCCTACCACGTCCAATATAGCGAATGGACCAAGAGGTGCCCCTGTTGCGACCATCCACGTTTTATCGATGGTTTCCGTATCGGCCACTCCTTTTAATAAGAGCATTTGGGCAGCATCCAAAAGAGGAACCAATAAGGAATTCAGAATATAGCCTGGCTGTTCTTTATGTAAAGGCAGAGGAACCATTCCAATCGCTTTTGCAAAATCAATCACTTCTTCGAAAACTTCACTATCCGTTGCAGGATGCTTCATGATTTCTGCCGTATTGTTTTTCCAGATTTCATTAGCGAAGTGCAAAGCGAGGAATTTTTTTGGACGGCCTGTTGCTTCGGCAAATTGGCTTGGTAATAATGTAGAAGAGTTCGTGGCGAAAATTGTTTTTTCAGGTGCCACTTTTCCTAACTCTGTGTAAAAATCGGTTTTGATTTGAACCACTTCCGGAATCGCTTCAATCACAAGATCAGCTTCGGCAACTGCCCCAGATAAATCACTGTGGAAAGAAATGCGGGCATAAGCAGCATTAAGATCTTCCTCCGCAGCTCCTATGTCTTCTTTATAGTAGGGCTTCAAATTAGTGATCCTATCTTTTGCACGTTCCAATGCTTCATCATTGATGTCATATACTGATACGTTAAATCCTTTGAATGCGGTTTGAAATGCAATCTGACTTCCTAAAACGCCGCTGCCGGCAATCGTGATATTCTGATAATTCATAGTCATTCTCCTTTATTTCTTTGGATATCTCTACTTGTTAATTATTGCACTTATCATGAAAATAGATGCAGGAATAGCTTTGGATATATATTATTTTCCCTTTAAGGGACCCGATAAAAGCATATTAAAACGTAACACCCCTTCTTAGATGCAGGAGTTTCTTCATAACCATTCCTATTATTTTGAATTGATGATAGCTTGTACGTATTGCTCATTTCATCAGTTGCCCATTGCATTTCACCCGTAACTACATAGTTTATAATAAAAGGTTGGACGAGGTGTAAAAATGGATGATTACCAAAAAGTGATAACCATTCTTGGGAGTGCAGGAGGGGCAGCAAAATCAATACTTGCCATATTGAATAAATCAGCTATTGATAAAAAGGATCCACTCCATCTTTTTATATCCAGTTGTATTATTCACTTAATTGATATTAAACAAAAGGAAGAAAAATATTATCATGAATTATTTCCACACCTAAAAGATCAAATTGTACTGCATCAATTTGATTTAAAAGATAAAAAGCGGTTTATCAAGCATCTTGAAAGCACAAAAACATTATGTGTGATTGATCTTTCATGGGCGGATACGGTTGAAATGCTGGAATGCTGCGACGCATTAGGCGTTAATTATGTTAATTCCGCTTTAGAAAACACAATGGTCGATGAAAATGAAGAATTATATTATGGGTTTCCTCTAATTGAACGGATCAGGCATTTTGAAAAGTTTAAAGATCGATTTTCCAATTCTACAGCTATAATTGGGTCGGGAATGAATCCAGGGGTGGTGCAATGGATGGCCATTGAGCTGTTAAAGAGTGATTCAGAGGAACGACCGCTAGGCTGTTACATTGTAGAGCATGACAATTCGTTTTTTAAGGACAAATCGAAGGCAAAGAATGACGTCATTTACACAACATGGTCTCCCGAGTGCTTTCTGGATGAGGCTATTTCAAGCTATCCAATGTTTATGAATCACCATACACCGCTCTTTTTATATGAAAATGTTTATGATGTCGAATTTAAAGTCACATTAGGGGACAAACAGTTTTACGGTTGTCTAATGCCTCATGAGGAAGTATATACTTTAGGTAAATTGTATGATATGGAAGGCGGCTTTTTATATAAGGTAAATGACCATACGACGGAGTTAATCCGCTCGAAACTGGATGACGCCGATCAATTATGGAACCATGACATGAAGGTTCTCGATCCGCTTGAAGCCGAACTTGACGGGGAAGATCTAGTTGGTGTCCTTATCGTTTATCAAGATAAGGAGCGTTATATGTATAATACATTAAAGAATCGCGATATCTTTTCCAAATACAAAACCAATGCAACATACTTTCAAGTGGCCTGCGGGATATATGCTTCATTATCGGTGCTGCTAATGGATCAAATCCCCAAAGGGGTATACTATGTGGACGAGTTATTGTTAAATACCAATAATCATTACGGTCAATATTTGACCTATTATATGACGAGTTTTGTAATTGGAGAAAACAATCATTCAGATGGTCCTTTACTTCACAGAATGAAAAAGATGAATCAATAATGTGAATTTTAAGTCGGCATCAGAATTGAGCTGGCTTAAATTTCCAACTAAAGTTGTGCACATTTCCTTCTGAATGTGCATAACTTTTTTGTTTTTTGATTTACTTTTTACGTGTAAGTTACGGCAATATCCGGAGCTGATCAGCAGCTCTTTTTTTATTGTTGTAATGGACTTTAACGTCCATTAGTACAATGTAAAACAGACAAAAAAGAGGATAATTAATGCCCTTGCAGACCATAGACAATTTCAGTTTTTTCTTTAAAAAAGTTTAAGAAATTCGCTCCCTTTCCGCCGACTATCTGCCAAGTCTCATCTGGAAGGGGGCACCAAGTATTGTTTTAAAAAGTGGTGAAATCACTTCGGTAAAATCGTGGAAGGGATTCGGCAAGAGACCATTCCGGACTCCCTTTTTCGACAAAACTGAAAGAGGATAATCAATCCCCTTGGTTGACTTCATTTGTTTGTTCATCAGATTTTTGGACGATTTCTTTTAATTCACCAATGTCACCTTTTGCATTGATAATCTCAAAAATCTCATTTAGGCCTTCTGAGGTCTTTTCATTTTCAGTTTTCACAATACCACTCCTTTATTAGGTTAATGGTTAATGTCTCCAAAAAACCCGTAGATAAAACATCGGTTACATTGGAAAATTGATGAAATTCTCTTCGTATTTCCATTGATATAAACGCATTTCAGGCGAATGCTGATTGTAAAAACTACAAAAATTCAAATTTTTTTGTCCACACAATATGGACAACATTAAAATTATCAATTATTATGATTGTAATAACACTTAGTATAAAGGGATTTACGTTAATGTTGAGTGTGTTTATGGAGAAGACACGTGTATTTTTGGAAAAAAGGGAAAAAATACAATGTTTTTTTAAATAGGGGTAAAACATATAAAGATCCTGCATTTATTCCAACCATCAATGAGGGGGTATATTAAATGTCAAGTGAAATATTAAATAAATTTTTGAAAGAAAATTTGGAAGATTTAAAAGAAAAAGGGCTTTACAACGTTATTGATCCGGTGGAAGGTCCAAACGGTCCGGTAATCACCATTGCAGGCAGAGAGCTAATTAATTTATCATCCAATAATTATTTAGGTTTAGCAACAGATAGACGATTAATAGAGGCTTGCATAGAAGCGACTAAAACATATGGTGTCGGTGCCGGTGCCGTTCGTACGATCAACGGAACGTTAGATATTCATGTCAAATTAGAAGAAAAGCTTGCCGAGTTTAAACATACAGAAGCAGCCATTGCTTATCAATCTGGATTTAACTGTAATATGGCAGCGATTTCAGGAGTGATGGATAAACACGATGCCATTCTTTCAGATGAACTGAATCATGCTTCAATCATTGATGGTTGCCGATTATCCAAGGCGAAAATTATTCCTTTTATCCATTCCGACATGGACGATTTACGGACAAAAGCACGTCAAGCAAAGGAGTCCGGATTGTATAACAAGATCATGATTATTACCGATGGGGTTTTCTCGATGGATGGGGATATTGCCAAGCTTCCTGAAATTGTGAAGATAGCTGAAGAGTTCGATTTAATTACGTATGTTGATGATGCGCATGGTTCAGGTGTATTAGGTAATGGTGCAGGAACGGTAAAACATTTTGGATTATCGGATAAAGTGGATTTCCAAATTGGTACATTATCCAAAGCCATTGGTGTTGTTGGAGGCTATGTAGCAGGAAAGAAAGATTTGATTGATTGGTTAAAAGTGAGAAGCCGTCCATTTTTATTTTCAACGGCTGCCACACCGGGAGCAGTTGCAGCTAGTATAGAAGCCATCGATATTTTGATGAATAGCTCAGAACTTCAAAATAAGCTGTGGGAAAACAGCGATTATTTGAAAAAAGGCCTAAAAGAATTAGGGTTTGATATCGGGGAGAGCGAAACACCGATTACGCCTTGCATTATAGGTGATGAAGCAAAAACGCAGCAATTCAGCAAAAGGCTGAATGAAGAAGGTGTGTATGCTAAATCCATCGTATTCCCTACCGTTCCAAAAGGAACAGGAAGAGTGAGGAATATGCCTACTGCTGCTCATACAAAAGAGATGCTGGATCGTGCAATTGCCATTTATGAAAAAGTAGGAAAAGAGATGTCGATCATATAAGAGATTGCTTGTTTCAGAGTTTAAAACATGGGGAGGGATTTTTGATGAAAAAGGTCTTGGTAACGGGGGCTTTAGGTCAAATTGGTTCAGAATTGACGCTGAAAATGAGAGAGATTTATGGAGCTGACAATATCATTGCAACAGATATTCGAAAAACGGACAGCGATGTTGCTCAATCGGGTCCATTTGAGATATTGGATGTTACAGATGAAAAAGCGATGTATAACATGGCAAAAAAACATGAAGTGGATACGATTATACATTTAGCCGCTTTATTGTCGGCAACAGCTGAAAAGAAGCCGCTTTTAGCTTGGCATTTAAACATGGGCGGATTGGTCAATGCTTTGGAATCTGCAAGAGAACTCGATTGCCAATTATTTACACCTAGTTCCATTGGTGCCTTTGGTCCAACCACTCCTAAAGATTGGACACCGCAAGACATCATTCAACGGCCGAACACGATGTACGGCGTGAACAAAGTATCCGGAGAATTATTATGTGATTATTATCATCATAAATTTGGGGTTGATACGAGAGGTCTTCGATTCCCGGGACTGATTTCGTATGCGACACCTCCTGGCGGCGGAACGACCGACTATGCAGTTGAAATTTACTATGAAGCGATTAAAAACAAGCGATATACTTCTTACATTGATAAGGGAACGTATATGGATATGATGTATATGCCGGACGCTTTAGCAGCCATCATTACATTAATGGAGGCAGATGCCTCAAAATTGAAACATCGGAATTCTTTCAATGTTTCTGCCATGAGCTTTGATCCGGAGCAAATTGCAGCCGAAATTAAAAAGCATATTCCGGAATTTGTCATGAATTATGAAGTCGATCCTGTAAGACAATCCATTGCAGACAGTTGGCCAAATACAATTGATTCAACTTGTGCGAAGGAAGAGTGGGGATTCAAGGCGGAATATGATTTGGAGAAAATGACGAATGATATGTTGTTAAAGCTGAGAATAAAGTCCCTTTTAGTAACAGCATAATAAACCTGCCAGCCGAATAAAAGAGTTGCAATACTCTTTTATTCGGGTTACTTTATACAGGGGAATTTTAATGTTTAAGGGGTGAGCTTTTATAAACGTTAAAAAGTAAGCGCTTTCTATGAAACCTTGAACAGAATTAAGAAATAACATGAAATTTTATGGTAATCTTTCCAACTGTCAGAATGCTTAAGAGTGAAGAATGATTTTATGAGGCAGCTTTAAGAAAGATAAAAAAAGTGGAGCCTGCTATATCATTTCTATACTAAATAGGGAGTGTATTAAGCATCTTGAAAAAATTTCGACTATTAGTAGTGTAGGGGGAAATGGAATGGCAAACAAAGATTTGAATAGGGAGTTGAAAGGTCGTCATATTCAGATGATCGCTTTGGGCGGAACGATTGGTGTCGGTTTATTTATGGGTTCAGCCAGCACGATCCAATGGACAGGCCCGTCTGTAATGTTAGCTTATGCGATATCTGGGCTTTTTATATTCTTGATCATGCGCGCAATGGGGGAAATGTTGTATTTGGAGCCAAGTACAGGTTCATTTGCGACATTTGGTTATAAGTACATTCATCCATTGGCTGGGTATATGACAGCATGGAGTAACTGGTTCCAATGGGTTATTGTCGGGATGGCAGAAATTATTGCAGTGGGGACGTACATGCAGTATTGGTTCCCTGATCTCCCTGCTTGGATTCCAGGTTTAATCGCAATGGTGATTCTTGGAGCAGCGAACTTAATTTCCGTTAAATCCTTTGGGGAAATTGAATTTTGGTTTGCATTGATTAAAATCGTGACAATCATTTTAATGATCGTTGCAGGTTTTGGACTTATCTTCTTTGGATTCGGTAACGGAGGGGAAGCCTTAGGATTATCGAATCTTTGGGAGCATGGCGGTTTATTTACAGGTGGCTGGAAGGGCTTCTTCTTTGCTCTTTCACTGGTGGTTGCCGCTTATCAAGGTGTAGAATTAATTGGGATTACAGCTGGTGAAGCAAAGAATCCGCAAGAAACGATAACGAAAGCGATTCAAAGTACCATTTGGCGTATTTTAATCTTCTATATCGGTGCAATTTTCATTATTGTAACCGTTTACCCTTGGGATCAATTAAGCGCGATTGGCAGTCCATTTGTTGCGACATTTGCGAAGGTTGGTATCACGGCAGCAGCTGGAATCATTAATTTTGTCGTAATCACGGCTGCTATGTCTGGCTGCAATAGTGGTATTTACAGTGCTGGACGCATGCTTTACACATTAGGGATGAATGGACAAGCACCAAAATTCTTTGCTAAAGTATCTAATAGTGGTGTTCCTTTATTCGGTACTTTTGGAGTGATAGTCGGGTTAGCACTTGGGGTTGTATTAAGTTATATTGCACCAGAAAATTTATTTGTGCATGTATACAGTGCGAGTGTACTTCCTGGAATGATTCCATGGTTTGTCATTCTGATCAGTCAAATTAAATTCAGGAAAGTCAAAAAAGCTGAAATGCACAATCATCCATTCAAGATGCCTTTTGCACCTGTTACAAACTACCTGACCATCGCTTTCTTGGTCATGGTATTAATCGGTATGTGGTTTAATGATGAAACACGCATATCACTTATGGTTGGAGTAGGTTTTCTGGCTATCGTTGTAATTAGTTATTTCGCTTTTGGAATAGACAAGCGTGTACAAGCCAATGCTCAGGCAGAGGCTAAGGAAGATAAAGTGGGTTAATCTATCATTCACTTTGGGTTTTTACAAAGGGTTGCTGCGGCAGCCCTTTTCCAATGAAACCAAAAGGGCAGTTCAGTTTTAACAAGAGATGATAAAATGGATTAAAATGATTGCTTCATTGTGAAGTGTGAACTTTTTATGTTCGGATTAAAAATCTTAAGTAAAGGGGAAGTTGACAATGACAACTTCACAGAAGAATATGAGGACTTGCGAAAAGGGACACAAATACTATAAATCCAGCGATTGTCCGACCTGCCCTGTATGTGAGCAGGAACGAAAAACGGACACCGGATTTCTTTCAGTGCTCTCGGCACCTGCCAGACGTGCATTGGAATACAATGGGGTAACCTCTTTACAACAGCTCTCAACATATAGTGAAAAAGAGATTTTGAAATTTCACGGTATGGGACCAGCTTCTTTACCTAAACTTAGGGCTGCTTTGGAGACAGGCGGGTTATCATTCAAAGATTAATCACTTTACTTGGATAAGGGATCAGGAACATCTTTTTTATGATCATCATCCTTGTTAAACTGATAGTAACTCTAAAAAGTGAGGTAACGAAAAATCATGAGTTCCTATACTCCCTATTTTGAATTCAATCGAGAAAAGTGGGCATCTCTGCGAAACCATACTCCTCTTCCTTTAACTGAAGAAGAATTGGATAACTTAAAAGGAATAAATGAAGAAATATCCATTCAGGAAGTAGAAGAGGTTTATTTGCCCTTGACTCGTTTGATCAATTTACATGTTGAAGCATCTCAGCAGCTTAACACAGCCACCACTTCATTTTTAAAAACTGATGTTAAAAAAGTACCTTATATCATTGGGATTGCAGGGAGTGTTGCTGTAGGAAAGAGTACGACAGCAAGGTTGCTTCAGACTTTATTATCTAGATGGGATAATCACAGAAACGTAGGTCTTGTCACTACCGACGGTTTTTTGTACCCAAATGATCTTTTAGAAGAAAAAGGACTCATGAAAAGAAAAGGGTTTCCTGAAAGTTATGATACTCAAAAATTAATCAATCTTATCGGAGATGTAAAAGCAGGAAAAAATAAAGTGGAAGTTCCAATCTACTCACATTTGAAGTATGACATTTTGCCAAATGAAGTGCAGACTATCTGTAATCCGGATATCTTAATAGTGGAAGGTGTTAATGTTCTTCAAGTAGACAAGGAAAACCAAGTATTCGTCAGTGACTTTTTTGATTTCTCACTCTATGTAGATGCAGATGTAAATGACATAGAAAGATGGTATGTTGAAAGGTTCCTTTTACTTCAAAAGACCGCATTTCAAAGTCCTGAATCCTATTTTCATCGTTATATTAACTTGTCTAAGGAACAGGCCATTAAACAAGCGACTCAAATTTGGGATGAAATCAATTTGAAAAATTTACATGAAAATATACTGCCGACAAAAGGACGGGCAAAACTCGTCTTGAAAAAAGGATCAGAACACAAAGTTGAAAATATCTTTATGCGAAAATAATATAATGAATATAAGGAATGTGTATTAGAATAATATTTTTTTGTAATAGCAATAAAGTAAGGAATTTTTTAAAAGGACTATGCTATAAGTCTTAAAATTAGCAATATTATCAATGGTCTTACCTTATATTGGTTTAATTATCAGTAATTATTGGTATTGTTATAATATCTAATAATTGGGTGAAATTTATGATACAAGTTAAAAAGGTAGGAGTTTAACATTTTCAGGAAGGTACTTATTGTTTAGGGAAATGGTTACAAATCCTTCTAATTTCACTTCTGATTTTGTCAATAAATGTGTTTTTTTCGTCGTTTTTCCGATGTGTCAATATTATTTCACTAACAGTTTCTTCCTTCAATAAGGGGAAGTTGCTGAAGAAATCTTTTAATGCGACTATCGGGGCGGATAAGTTTAAGCTAATTTCTTCACAAAATCAATATTTTAACAAAAAAAGTAATAGTAGAATATTTTAATCTATGAAATAATAATAATAGACTATGATATAGTTATAAGGAGACAGAAAAGGTGTGTTCCTTGTTCGTGCCTGGCTTTTTGTGACACCTAAGCAGGAGCGCCTACATCTTTTTTGAAAATATAGGGGATAAGGAAGGTTATAATGAGCAACATACAGAAACAAACAGACGTTATCTTAATTGGCGGCGGAGTCATGAGCGCGACTTTGGGATCATTACTGAAAGAGTTAGCACCGGAATGGGAAATCAAAGTATTTGAGAAGCTTGCAAACGCAGGAGAAGAAAGCTCTAACGAATGGAATAATGCGGGTACGGGTCATTCTGCACTTTGTGAGCTTAACTATACATCCGAAAAATCTGACGGATCTATAGATATAAGCAAAGCAATTAAAATTAATGAACAGTTCCAAGTTTCATTGCAGTTTTGGTCGTATCTTGTAAACTGTAAGCTGATTGATAATCCGCAAGACTTTATCATGCCATTGCCTCATATGAGTATGGTACAAGGGGATAAAAATGTAGCGTTCTTAAAGAAACGTTTTGAAGCGCTGTCAAAAAATCCTCTGTTCAAAGGTATGGAGTTTTCCGATGACCCAGCAAAACTGATGGAATGGATTCCACTTATTATGCAAGACCGTCCATCAAATGATTCTATAGCGGCAACAAAAATTGATTACGGTACTGACGTTAACTTTGGTGCTTTGACACGCATGTTGTTTGACCACTTAAAGACTAAAAACGTCGATATCAAATATAAACATAGTGTTGATAATGTTAAACGGGCTAGCGATGATACATGGGAATTAAAAGTGCGTAATGTCGATACTGGCAGCGTAGAACGCCATAATGCTAAATTCGTCTTTATCGGCGGCGGGGGCGGAAGCTTGCATTTGCTGCAAAAATCCGGTATTCCTGAAGGGAAGCATATCGGCGGATTCCCAGTTAGCGGATACTTCATGGTATGTAATAATCCGGAAGTTGTTGCGCAGCATCATGGAAAAGTATACGGAAAAGCTAAAGTTGGTGCTCCACCAATGTCTGTTCCGCATCTTGATACACGTTTTATCGATAATAAAAAATCGTTGCTTTTTGGACCATTTGCAGGCTTCTCTCCGAAGTTCTTAAAAACAGGTTCAATGCTGGATTTAATAACTTCCGTAAAACCTAATAATGTTTTAACTATGTTGGCGGCAGGCGCAAAAGAGATGCCATTGACAAAATACTTGATCCAGCAAGTTATGTTATCGAAGGAACAGCGCATGGAAGAGTTACGAGAGTTCATCCCGAACGCTAAGAGCGAGGATTGGGATTTAGTAGTGGCTGGCCAACGTGTACAAGTTATCAAAGATACTGCTGAAGGCGGCAAAGGTACACTTCAATTTGGTACGGAAGTTGTCAGTGCATCCGATGGCTCGATTGCAGCATTGCTAGGTGCTTCTCCAGGGGCTTCTACTGCTGTTCATGTTATGCTTGAGGTAATTAATAAATGCTTCCCGCAACGTATGGAAGAGTGGGAACCGAAAATTAAAGAAATGATTCCTTCTTATGGAGAGTCACTAATGGAAAATACTGAGCTTCTGCACGAAATTCAAACTTCAACATCAGAGACGCTTGGTCTAAGCAAAAAAAAAGAGCTAGTTTATAGTTAATTTTTGGATACTGAAGTAACATTGAAATTAAAAATAACAGAACCTTTAATCTATCATTGATTGAAGGTTCTTTTTTTGTTTTAAAGCCTTATTCATTTAAGGATGCTTATTTGTAGGCAAACACGAAGAAAATTGAGTTTATGGCGCTAGTACAATTTGGACGTTGATTGGAACGAGAGGCAATCTCTTTCCGCGGGCGGTCCGGGAGCCTCCTCCGCTTGTGCCTGCGGGGTCTCCCCTAGACGCGCTTTTCTAAGAAGAAGTCTCGTACACCCGCTCCAATCAACCTAGTTCTAACTTTAGATAGAACCCTCTTGTCTACAAACTGAGGAATGCTATTATAGCATCCCTAAAGATTTCTGCTTCTAATGTATCTTTGAATTTATTTGGGAAATGGTTTCTTTATCGCAAATAATGAAAAGCTGTGCATCATCGGGAATTCGTGCATCTAATTTTTGGTTTATGTTAAGATCACCACGATCTGCTACCAGTGTGGCTCCTTTGTTAAGAAGATCTATAAACGCATCACGATAGGTTAGCCATTCATCTTGTTTAGGAATCTCATACATAGTTTCCTCATATTTCGTGCTCATAAGTTCTGAATACATGTGGGTGACTCCATGAGAAAATAATGATCGTACTGCTGCGTGGGAGATCATTTCTTGCGTAGGAATAAACTCGTCCACCTTTACACGCTCGAATAAACGAATATGCTTTTGATTGATCACCTCGGCTGTGACATGGATGGACGTATTTGTTTTTTCTTCAATGGCCGTTATGGCAGTGGCAACTAATAATGTCTTTCCATCGACAAGTAACGGATCCTTTGTAGCATAATTATCTTGTGTAATTTGGTCAGCAAAAATGATAACGCCTTTTGCTTTAGGCAGATTTGCACGGAGTAATGTTTCTTCATCGGTGGCATCCCCGCGAACATAAAACAGACGCTCCTCCATCATAGGAGCTTTTTCCAAGTTATCAATGATTACAATATCAATGGTTTCATCAGATTTAAAAATTTCTTGGAGTGCAGATTTTGACTTAACACTCCACCCAATCAAAATGATATGATTTTTACCTGTATATTTCATTTTTCCACCAACTTTACGTTTTTCGATAAGATATACAGATTTAATGATTTTTCCAATAAAAAGACTAACAAGCCCAATACCAGTGATGTAAAGACCAATGGTAAATGCTTTTCCAAGATCGGTGACTGGTGCATAGTCCCCAAAACCAACCGTAGCAAGCGTTGTAAGAACCCAGTAAACTGAGGTTAAATATGATTCGAACGTCTGTGGCTCTATTGAAAAAGCAACATACGCAGCAACTAATATGTATAAAATGGCAAATGGTATAAAGATTCTACCTCTTAATTTAATCAGGTAATATATTATTTTTTTTACCTTAATTCTCATCATACCCATCCTAGTTTTCAAGTCATCGATTAAATTTATAGTTCCCCAATTTAACAATTAAATAAACGTAAGTGTAAAAAAACTATTTTTTACCCAAGCAAGAAGCAAAAGAAAACTGTTTAAAATAACGTTCAGCTCATTTTCTTAAGCAAAGAAATGGGCAGATCGTTGAGAATTCCATTGGGTTTCATCTGCAGAAGTTTAATAGACCACACAATCAGTATAAGTTTTTTGCACCAAAACCACGCATTCTGCTATTAAATTTTGCTCTAATTTTAATATAGATTATAAAATGAACAATATCAGATGAATTTTTGTAAATAAATTATAAAATAATCATCAAAAAATAAAATTATTATTTGAATTTTCAGTATACAATGAATGTTAAATAACGAGGAGGTCCATCAAAATGAAAGCGGATACAATAAGTGGAATAATGACTTTATGAAGGAACAGGATTGCATACAAAAGACAGTACTTGTCATATTAATGAACAATCGGAATATAGCTGAGCCCCAGATGGCGGGTATAAGGCGGGATTGGAAAGCGGCACATAACTGGGAGTGTTTGGCTTCGAATCCTCAATAAGAGCTGGAAGAGGGTGAAAGCTCTGGGGAATCCTAACGATGCACCACGGGCAATGGCATTTGTGTAACAGGATTGGCCCAATAATAAATAAAGTTCCAAGGCTTTTCTTCCCGTATTCTGCTGGTTAGGCTAGGGGGGCGTGCCGAATTTTAATTTTAAACGATATGGCGGCAAGCGGAGAACTAAAAGCCCTATCGTAATCGAACGTTGTATTCTGGTCCTGTTGCCTTACCAAATCGTGAGACAGGAGCGATAAGAGGATCGGATGTGGGTATGACGCCAAGAATTTACCCAGCATGCAATTATATAATAGGGGGAATAATTATGGGATCACCAAATGTGGCGACAAATACGAAACAAGAGAAGCCGCAAATTCAATCAACTACTAATATACTGAAGTTTATCATATATAGTTTAATAGGAAGTTTTATGTTTTTTATTCCTATTACCATAAATGGTGTTTCAAGCATACCAATTGATCATATAGTAACATGGATCAAAGTAACCTTGCCGTCAGCCGTTCCTATTTATGCTCTTATTGTCATTCTATTAGGAGCTGTCTATCCATTTATTTCAAAAAGCTGGAGCAAGGATAAGGTATCAATAGTTTTTTCTTTCTTAAAAGTAATAGGTGCTGTTGTTGCGATCTTAATATATTTCAAGATTGGGCCCGAATGGTTAATGGCCCCAAGTATGGGTCCTTTCCTTTTCGAAAAACTTGTCATACCTGTAGGACTTGTCGTTCCTTTTGGTGCTCTATTTTTGGCGCTTCTCATTGGATACGGGCTTCTTGAATTTTTGGGTGTACTGATGCAGCCAATCATGAGGCCGATATTTAAAACGCCGGGGCGTTCAGCAGTTGATATGGTCGCTGATTTAGCAGGAAGCTACTCCATTGGTATGCTTATTACGAATCGGCTATATAAAGAAGGAAAATATACGCTTAAAGAAGCCGCTATTATTGCAACTGGTTTTTCAACCGTTTCAGCAACGTTCATGATTGTTGTAGCAAAGACTCTCGGGCTTATGGACATATGGTCCCTTTTCTTTTGGGTTTCTTTAGGGATAACGTACCTTGTCACTGCCATTACCGTACGTATTTGGCCATTAAATAAAATGAGCGACGATTATTATTCGGATAATGCCGATCCAGAAGAGGTTATCAAAGAAGGACTTCTCAAAAACGCCTGGTATAGTGCGATGGTGGGAGCAAACAATTCGGTAAGTCTTGGCAGAAATTTATGGGATAACTTAAAGGACGGTTTTCTTATGACAATGAGCATTCTGCCGTCCATTTTATCCGTTGGTCTCATTAGCCTTGTATTAGCGGAGTATACTCCAGTATTTAATTTACTTGGCTATCTTTTTTACCCATTTACTTGGGCATTGCAAATACCTGAACCATTTTTGGCTGCAAAAGCTTCAGCTATAGGAATTGCAGAAATGTTCCTGCCGGCGCTTCTCGTAGTTGATGCACCTCTGGTAACTAAGTTCATTATTGCCGTGGTATCTGTATCATCCATATTGTTCTTTTCAGCGACGATACCTTGTATCCTATCAACCGAAATCCCAATCAGCATTACGAAGTTGATTGTAATCTGGTTTGAACGGACGCTCATCACGTTAATTATTACTGCACCTATCGCAATATTGCTGCTTTAGTACGAATCAACGAATCTTAATTCGATCACAAATCGTACGGGTGCGTTCGTATTATAAGGTCGACCAGTAAAATTACTGGTTGACCTTTTTTAATAGAATCTTTTATATCAGTAGGCATGGTGGAACGTACAGGTGCGCGGGGCATTTGAAGGCTTGTAGGGACGTAGAATAAATTATTTGGAACAGCATCATCAAAGAAAAGGATTTTGAGTTTATATGTTTCTAACAAAACAAATTTATATCTTTCGAGAATTTCGACATTATATTGACAATAATATAGTTACTCATTAGAATTGATAAAGATTCTCAATATGGTACTGGGAGGCACCAATGTCATGTCAAAAAGAAGAAACAGCAAACAAGTGTTATTTATATCCGCAATCGTTTTAATTTTATCAACGCTTTTACTTGGATGTACAAATGAATCAAAAGAAAATTCAACTTCAAATAAAGACAGTAAAGACATGCTTACTTTGGCTTGGCCGAGGGATATAGGTGAAATGAATCCGCATGTCTATAATCCTTCTCAATTATTCGCTACATCAATGATATATGAGCCTTTGGTCAGCTACCAAGATGGAGGCGAGCTGAAACCGCATTTAGCTGAATCTTGGGAAATTTCCAAGGATGGGAAGGAATATACGTTCAACCTCCGTCATGATGTGAAATTTTCTGACGGTACGAGCTTTAATGCTGAAATTGTGAAAAAGAACTTTGATACAATATTGAAAAATGTTGATTTACATAGTTGGTTGGGCTTTATTCCGAAAGTGGATCAAACGGAAGTAATTGACCAAAACACATTTAAACTAACATTAAAGGAGCCATATTATCCTACTATTCAAGAGTTAGCCGTCGTTCGTCCAGTCCGATTCTTAGGTGATGCTGGATTCCCTAAAGATGGTGACACTTCAAAAGGTGTTACAAAACCAGTCGGTACAGGCCCATGGGTTTTGGAAGAACATAAAGCAGATGAATATGCTATTTTCAAACGCAATGAAAATTATTGGGGTGAACTCCCTAAAGTAAAGAAAATCAAAGTCAAGATCATTCCTGATGCGGAAACCCGTGTTCTTGCTTTTGAAAAAGGTGACCTAGACCTAATTTATGGTGAAGGTGCTATCAGTCTGGATGCTTTCAAACAATTAGAAACAACAGGTAACTATGAGACTAGTATTTCTGATCCGGTTGCGACAAGACAACTAGTTATGAATACGAAGAAAGAACAACTTTCAGATTTACGTGTTCGTCAAGCATTACAATATGGATTTAATAAAAAAGCAATGGTTGACGGAGTTACTTCTGGGTTGGAAGAGAAGGCAGATTTCATTTTACCGACAAACTTCCCGTATACTTCAGACATTGATGTAACAGCGATTGATTATAATGTCGAAAAAGCAAAAGCTTTATTAGATGAAGCAGGATGGAAGCTTCCAAAAGGAAAAAACGTTCGTGAGAAAGACGGAAAGCCACTTGAAATCGAGTTAATGTACGACTCTGCAGAATCGATTCAAAAAGCAATGGCCGAAACATTACAATCTGAGTGGGCGGCACTAGGTGTTAAATTAAATATCGTTGGAGTTGAGCTTACGGTACAAATTGAAAGATTCAAAGCTAATGATTTTGAATTGAATTTCTTTAGTAACTATGGCGCTCCATATGATCCACATACTTTCGTAAATGTCGTTGGTTCAGAAGGGTTTGGTTTTAACGAAGCCATTTCATCTTATCCGAACAGAGATGAGTTGTTAAAACAAATTGCAGATGTTCCTGGAACAACAGATGAAAAAGAACGTCAAGAACTTTACTCAACTATTTTGGAATCACTGCAAGACCAAGGAGCGATTGTGCCTATTTCTTATATTAAGAAAATAGCTGTTTACCAAAAAGATGTATCTAATTTTACATTCCCTGCTAACCGGGATGAACATCCATTCACAGGAATTAGCATCGAGAAGTAAGTTACAGGAGGGTTTTCATGGGCACTTATATCTTGAAACGAATTATGGCCATTATTCCTATCTTTCTTTTGGCCACTCTTCTAACGTTTGGAATGATTCACCTTTCACCCGTGGACCCAGCTGAGGCATATTTATCTGCAGCACATATCCAATCTACAGATGAGATATTGGCTCAGAAAAGACATGAGTTCGGCTTAGATCAACCCCTCCATGTTCAATATGTAAATTCTATTATTAAGATATGCCAATTTGATTTTGGCATATCTTATCTTTCGAATAAACCTGTTTGGGAAGAGGTTACCTATCGAATGCCAGCGACCATTCAGTTAGCTTTAGGTAGCATCATATTAGCTATCCTGGTCAGTGTCCCTCTTGGGTTTTTGGCAGGCATAAAGAAAAACAGTGGTATTGACCATTTTAGTCGCCTTCTCTCTTTTTTCGGGGCGTCCATCCCTTCTTTTTGGCTTGGTTATTTATTGATTTTTTTCTTTTCTGTTAAACTCGACCTATTTCCTGTCGAAGGAATCGGGACTTGGCAACATCTGGTTCTTCCTTCCGTTACTTTAGCTTTGCCATTAATAGCTTTGTATACTCGACTATTACGTGCTAGCGTTCTTGAAAATTTACAGGAACCTTATGTCCTTTTTGCACGCACAAGAGGGATTCATAAAAAAGTCATTATGGGAAAACATGTATTGAGAATAGCCATATCCCCTATGATTACTGGACTGGGGATGAATTTAGGAAAGCTGCTGACTGGAACCATTATCGTCGAAGCGGTTTTTTCCTGGCCAGGATTTGGTCGTTATTTCATTGAAGCTATTTTTAATCGGGATGTTCCTGTCATTCAATGCTATGTGCTTTTAGCTGCAGGACTATTCATTTTTAGCAACTTGATTGTTGACCTAATCCAAATGTGTATCGACCCACGCATCTCCAGAAAAGGAGGGCAACGTCAATGATAACAAGTCTTCGTATTATGATGAGAAGTCAGAAAGTGATTGTCCTTTGTTCAATAATATTATGCTTCCTATTTATCATCACCATCTTGGCTCCATGGATTGCACCTAATGATCCTATTGCTGTCAATTTAGCTAATAAACTACAGCCATCTTCCTTTGAGTATCCATTGGGAACGGATCATTTAGGACGATGTACGTTATCACGCATCTTATATGGTGCTCGCATTTCGTTAGGATTTGCTACATTAATCTTTATTTCATCTTTAGGCATCGGTTTGATTGTCGGAACCATTGCTGGTTATAAAGGTGGATGGGTGGACCAGGTGCTAATGAGACTGTGTGATGGTGTTATGGCATTTCCGAATCTTTTGCTCATTCTTGGCCTTGTTGGTATATTGGGACCTGGCCTTAAACAGGTCATCATAGCATTGATGCTTGTGCAATGGGTGTATTATGCGAGAATTTTCCGAGGAATGGTGCTTAGTCTAAAAGAACAAAACTATATAGCGGCAGCTAAAATAAGCGGTTCTTCTCAATGGAAGATAATAAAGAAACATATTGTTCCAAATGTTCTTCCTCCGCTCGCTGTTATGGGTACATTAGAAATGGGTTGGGCAATCATGGATATATCGGCCATGTCGTTTCTAGGTTTGGGCGTGCAACCCCCTACACCAGAATGGGGAGCAATGATTCATGAAGGGAAATCCTATATTCGGACGAATCCAGAATTAATGCTATATCCAGGTTTGATGATTATGCTTGTTGTCGTCACCTTCAATTTATTAGGCGAAGCGCTATCAGAACGTTTTGGAGTCAAACGTCGTTAATAAAAAGGAATGAGAAGATTGAGAACAGAACGGTCGAATGTATTAACAGTGAGCGATCTACATGTACAAGTACAAACAAAGGAAGGTGCTTCCACCCTCGTTCAGGATATTAATTTTGAACTGGAAAAAGGGAAGGTATTGGGTCTTGTTGGGGAAAGTGGGAGTGGTAAAACAGTTACGAGTATGTCCATTCTACAGCTTCTTGACCGGAAAACAACGACAATTAAAGGGAGCATTACCCTCCAAGGACGAGAATTGAATGGTTTGGACGATAAAGAAATACGTGAAATCCGTGGCAAGGATATTGCCTTTATTATGCAAAATCCGATGAATGCATTTACGCCTGTTTTTACAATTGGCAATCAATTTATCGAAACGATTAGGTCTCATACCTCATTGAATAAAAAACAAGCAAAAGAGCTTGCCATCGATGCGATGCAAAATGTAAACCTGCCAGATCCCGCGAAACTATTAAAAAGCTATCCTTTTCAATTGAGTGGAGGTATGCTTCAACGCGTGATGATTGCGATGGCCGCATGTTTAAATCCTACCGTTATTATTGCTGATGAGCCGACAACTGCACTCGACGTTCATAACCAATTACAAGTACTTCGCCACTTGGATAAAATTCGTTCTGAATATGGAACATCCATTTTACTCATTTCTCATGATTTAGGAGTAATTTCTGAAATGGCAGATGATGTAGTCGTTATGCAACATGGCAGAATTGTAGAAACTGCAAATGTATTTGAATTATTTGATAATCCGCAGCATGAGTATACCAAGAAACTGCTAAATGCCCGCCTTAGCATTAAACATGAAGAACCTATCACCCATATGTTGTGATATATGGACTGCATTCTTTTGAGGGGTGAATAAATGAGTTTATTACAAGTAAAAGCAGTAACTCATAGCTATAATTCTCATACGTTTTTAAAATGGAAAGAGCATTCTAAAAAAGTACTCACTGACATTTCCCTCTCTATAGACGAAGGAACATGTTTAGGGCTACTTGGCACGAGTGGAGCTGGAAAAAGTACATTAGGAAAAGTGATCCTTGGTTTAGAACGTCCACAGCAAGGACAGGTTCTGTTTCAAGGGCATGATATCTATACTGCTGATAAGCTTACCCGACAAAAGATACGCCGAGATCTACAAGTCGTCTTTCAGGATTCATATTCAGCTGTCAATCCACGAATGACAGCCGAAAGTATTATAAGCGAGCCATTAGAAAACTATGAAAAACTAACCGTAGCCGAACAAAAAAGGACGGTTATTGAGTTATTGGAAAGAGTGGGCCTAAGTGAGAAGGATTTGAAAAAATACCCACACCAATTTAGCGGTGGACAATTGCAAAGGATTAATATTGCTAGAGCAATCTCTCTTAAGCCACTGCTAATCGTCTTGGACGAATCCGTAAGCAGTCTGGATATGGTTAATCAAACACTGATTTTAGAATTATTAAGTGAGTTGAAAAAAGACTTCGGCTTATCTTATCTATTTATTACACATGATATTAAAGCGGCTTATTCAATCTCTGATACTTTGGGTGTACTGGAAAAAGGAGAATTAATCGAGCATTACAATTCTAAAGATCAGTTTTTTTCGTCAGAACATCCTGTCGTTAAACAGATGAGAAGTTCTATACTCGCTGAGCATCCGCGTTTTCGTTCTCTTCCGACGAGGACTAACTAGACTTAGTCTGAAAGGATATTTATTGATTAGAAGGCCTCGATTTCAGTTTGATAATCGAGGCTCTTGTTTATATTGCTTCTGAAGCACATATTGTAGGGCATAAAAGGAACCATAATGGTTCCTTTTATTTGTTGCATCGATAATCAATCTTCCATTGATCTTAAATGGGTGTCTCCTATTAGGGATTTCAAAAACTGGCCTGGTAAACCATATCCTTTTTCTATTTTCCATCACTGAAACAATATTAGGAAAAACATCCATAAAAATTATTTGGAGAAAATAATATTTATTCTAAAAATTCATATTATAATACTTTATTCTTATGCTATATTATAGGGAGAATTATTTATTATCACGTATAATTTAAGAATTGGAGTGATTTGAATGAAGAAACTTGGTTTACTTAGTATGTTTTTGATTCTAACTATCTTTATCTCGGCTTGTGCAACCAATGAAGAAAAAAATGCAGGTGAGGAAAAGAAACCTGAAAAGGTATATAAAGTTGGTGTGGATACGACTTATCCTCCTTTTGAATTTAAAGAGGGGAACGACTATAAAGGTATTGATATTGAATTGATCAATGCAATCGCAAAAGACCAGGATTTTAAAATCAAATTGTCTCCAATGGATTTCGGTGGAATCATCCCGGCTATGCAAGCCAATCAGCTTGATGTGGCCATTGCGGGAATGAGCATTACAGAGGAAAGAAAAAAGGTAGTGGATTTCTCGACTCCGTATTTTGATGCAGGATTAACGATTGTTGTTAAAAAAGAGAATACAAGCACTAAAACTGTTAAAGATCTTAAAGGAAAAACCATTGCAGTGAAAAAAGGAACAACAGGTGCTAAATATGCACAGGATAATGCTACGAAACTAGGAATTAAAGTTGTTCAATTCAATGATAGTCCAGCGATGTTCCAGGAAGTGGCCAATGGCAACGCCGATGCCCTTATTGAAGATTACCCGGTTATCTCCTATGCGATCGCCCAAAAAGATCTTGGGTTGAAAATCGTAGGTGACCGTTTGAATGGTGACCAATATGGAATTGCTGTATTGAAAGGGCAAAACGAGGATCTATTGAAGAAAATAAATGATGGACTTGCCAATCTTAAAAAAGACGGCACGTATGATGAAATAATAAAAACGTATCTTGGTGAATAAACAATAGATTAAAGCTCAATAAGCGCGCTTATGGCGCGCTTTCTTTTTCAAAGGGGTGAAAGAAATGGATATAATTGTTGCGGCATTGCCTATTTTATTAAAAGGACTTCAGGTGACACTTTATATCTTTGTGATTGCCATTATCCTAGGTTTTTTGATTGGTTTACTTGTCGCGTTGCTGCGACTTGCCCCCATCAAAATCTTGAACTGGATTGCAAAGGTTTATGTGGATGCGATACGAGGGACACCGTTCATCGTTCAGTTATTTTTTATCTATTTTGGTGTGAATTCACTGAATTTGATTTCTTTGGACAGTACAACAGCTGGTATAATTACCGTTGCAATCAATGCAGGGGCATATTTTGCTGAAATAATAAGGGCTGGGATACAATCCATCGATAAAGGACAAACGGAAGCGGCAAGATCCATCGGGTTCACTGGAACTCAAACAATGAGATATGTCGTGCTTCCGCAAGCGTTCAGAAGGATGCTCCCTACCATTACGAACCAATCGATCATTAGCTTGAAAGACACTTCTCTATTATCCGTCATTGGTATAGCCGATTTAACCCAGCAAGGTCAGATTCAAGCTTCGGCAACCTTTGAAGCGTTCAAGATTTGGCTGGCCGTTGGTGTGATTTACTTTATCATCATCTATTTGTTAACCCTAATTGCTAATTTCATAGAAAGGAGGGTACAAGTTCGATGAGCATCATTACTGTAAAAAACCTGAGAAAATCATTTGGAACTGTCGAGGTTTTAAAAGATATCAACGCAGAAGTGCAGGAAAAGGAAGTAATTTGCGTAATAGGCCCTTCTGGATCTGGAAAGAGTACCTTCCTGCGTTGCCTGAATCTCCTTGAGGAGGTTACGGGCGGTGAGGTGGTCATTAACGGACATGATATAACCGACCCTAAAAGGAAAATCAATATAAACAAAGTCCGGCAAGAGGTTGGAATGGTTTTTCAACATTTCAATCTATTTCCCCATAAAACCGTTTTGGAGAACATAACCTTGGGTCCTATTAAAATTCGTGCCACCGATAAAGCGGAAGCGAGAAGGTTAGCGCTTGAGTTATTGGATAAGGTTGGTCTGAAGGAAAAAGCAAATAGCTATCCAGGGGAACTTTCCGGCGGACAAAAACAGCGGGTCGCAATCGCAAGGGCATTGGCGATGAATCCGAAGATCATGCTATTTGATGAACCGACTTCGGCCCTTGACCCTGAAATGGTCGGCGATGTTTTGGAGGTAATGAAACAACTTGCAAAAGAAGGCATGACAATGGTCGTTGTTACGCATGAAATGGGCTTTGCCCGGGAAGTCGGGGACAGGGTGATATTCATGGATGGAGGGTATATCGTGGAAGAAAATGAGCCGAATGAATTATTCGGTAACCCTCAGCACGAAAGAACGAAAGCATTCTTGAGCAAAGTGCTTTAACGGAAAGCACTATAAGAGATGATGTAAATCATGAATGAAGTTGTGCATGAAGACAAAGGAATGCGGGAAATGAGGGGAAACCCAAACGCATGGAGCCTTTCCTTCATCTTTGTGCATAACTTTTTTTGTTTTTAGAGCAGGAATCAGTGAGGCGATGGCTTCAATTGGTAAACATCAAAAAAAGAAAAACCTATGCATTCGACACATGCATAGGTTTCTTCTTTTTTTACTTGGCACCATAACTAATCAAGTTCGTCATGATTCGATATCCGCCTGGAACTTGGCCTTGAATTTGCCTATATAGCACAAGGTTGGTGTAGAGGTAGGTGCCATTACCGTATTTAGCCATGAGAATTCCGCCATCAAATGGTTCTTCATTTGGATCAGCCATGGAAATGAATGTTTCATATCGTTGATCCCATTCCATTGGGAAATACAATCCTCTTTCTTGGACCCAATTGCTCCAGTCATCACTTGTTATTTTATTTGGATAGTTAAAAAGCGCTGATTCTGGCTTCGACACGTTTACCGTGGCTTTTTCATCGGTTACCCGCCAGCGAATGGAAGGATTCCCGAGGGTAAGAGGATATGGAGCAGTCTTCATTGCATCCCATCCATCACCCGGTTTATGGTATTGCACGACGAGATGGCCGCCATTTTCCACATATTCAAGTAAGCGCGCGTTATTTGCCTTTAAATCTTCCCTCGATAGATAGGCACGGATGCCGGTAACGATCGTGTCATATTGACTTAAATCACCTTCAGCTAAATCAGCTGCAGTTAACTTCGTAATGTTCAGACCTGCATTGCTTAAGTAATCTGCCACTTTATCGAATCCGCTTTCAATGTACCCCACTTTTAATGAAGCTGGCTTCAAAAGCTCAAATGCAACGGTATTGATAGCTGCTGGGTATTGGTAATAGAATGTTCCGATATGGTCATAGGAAATTTCCTGAATGGTCGAATCAAAGGTTTTCCCATTGACAGTAGCAGCTGCCTTCACCTGATATTCGCCATTTTGTATTGCCTTAGGCGGTCTTAGGGTGAACTTCACTTGTCTTTCTTCTGATTTTTCTTTAAATGATACAGTGGCATTTTTGGGATGAACTTCCCAATTTTCAGGGACTTTTAAAGCGACCTTTGCCGATGCTTTTCCTTCTGTATAGTTTTTCAAGGTTACCGTCACTGGGACTTCCTCTTTTACATCTGCTGTATTTACGACGATATCTTCAGGAGATAGGGTAAGGCCAACGTCGGGAAGGACAGCGATCGTTCCATCCACTTCCTCCTTGATGGAAGTTTTTGTGCTGCCGTATTTATAAGAAATGCTGGTCGTAATGGTTGATTCATCATAGGCATGGTAATAGGCTGCATCTTCAGGGACCTCAACCAGATAGGTCATTGTCGCTGATTTATTTGGTGCTAGATTGACATCTTTAGCTTTAGTTTTGATCTTCCACCCTTTAGGTAAGTTCAATGCAGCAGCGACTTTTTTCAAGGTTTGTTTCCCATTATTCTTCACGGTTACGGTTACGTACGTTTTTTGGGCTTTCGTCAGGATCTTTGAAGCTGCTTTAGCTTGAACTTCGAGTCCTGAGGAGACATAACTGACGTTTTGCAATTGCTCTTCTTTTAATGAGAGCTTATGAAGCAAGTCGTTCTTAATGGCAGGGCTTAGCTTTGCCTTTTTGACTTGCGCAGTAATTGACCGAACATTTGAAAGAGCATTTTGGGATATTGAAAAAACACGTTTTTCATTGGGATAAGCCGTAATAACAGCGTCCAAATTCCGTTGCAGGTATTTAAATTCACCTTTTAATTTTGAAGCTGAGCGGGGGAGTTTTTCTGCCCATTCAGTAAAATTGTAAGGTACACCTGCAAAAAGGTCTGTCTGGCTTTTTGTATCAACCGAGCTTTGCTTCAAATCTAGATGGATCTGGCGAGGTGCTGCTGGGATATCAGAACCCATGCCTTGGCTTTTATGCAGATAGCGGGATTGTTCTCCAAGCTGTGGGTAAGTCATATTGTATATTGGGTCATATTTACCGATTTCAATCGAAGTGGTTGCTTGATCTGCCGAGGAAACAGGCAAATATAACTTTTTCACTTGCCATACCGATAGACCTTGTTTCAATTGTTGTGGAAACACAGTTGGGTCGGCGGCATCCTTAAAGGCGCGTTCACTTAAGATTGTCATTGTTCGATGATGTCCATGCTGGGTATCATCATTTTGAAAGGATGGCATCAATATATCCGGCTGATACGTCCGAATAAAGCGGATAAGCCGTTCATAGGTGAGTTCTTCTCCCCATTTTTCTAATGTTTCCTCTGGTGTTTTGGAGAAGCCGAAATCATAAATGGGATCTGAGGTAGTTTCACTTAGATGATAGGCCTTAACCCCGGTGATTTTTGCAGCTTCTATCATTTCCCTCGAACGGATGATTCCAAGAGCATTGTCCAGTTCATCCCCAATTTCATTTTGTCCTCCTTCACCACGGTTTGCAATCAGGCTGGATGTCTTTACCCCTAACCCTCTCGATAGGTAAGCGAGAAAGTCACTCCGTTCATCATCTGGATGGGCACCGCTGTTCAAGAATGTCACGGTCGTCTCGAGCGGCTTGACCGCATTCCATAACTCAACGTTGGCTTCCTCAGGATTTGCAGCGCTACCTCCAAGCGGCAATAATGCAAGAACCAACAAAAGGGAAAGCAGCGATAACAGAGCTTTTTTCATTAATCTTTTAACCCCCTTCAACTTTTTAAGACACCTAAAAAAAATGTAGGTTAGTAATATTTTCTAACTAACCAGACGGAAAAACTTATCTAATAAATAGCATTAATGGTTATAAATGTAAATGATTCGAAGTAACTATTAAAAGTTGAACATTTTAAATGTTCAGAAAAATAACTTGTGCGCTGAATTTATTTAAGTTATATTTTTACCTAATTAGGAAGATTTACTAACTAAATGATGTAAGGCCGTGATGTGATGAGTTTTAAAAGACCACCCAGTCATCAAAAATATGTCAATAAAAAAAGAATCATTCAATGCATCCAGGAATGTTCGCCCATTTCAAGAGCTGAAATCGCCGTTAAGCTTCAGCTAAGTAAACCAACTGTTTCTCTGGCTGTGGATGAACTTATACAGGAGAAATGGGTATTTGAGAAAGGAATAGGAGAATCCTCCTCTCAAGGCGGGAGAAGACCCATCCAGCTCTTTTTTAATGAAAAGGCAGCCTATATCATTGGAGTCGATATAGGCGGGACGAAAGTGAAAATCGTTTTAAGTGATTTAAGCGGCAACATCCTTGCCGACACTAGCTTTTCAACCAACACCTATTTAAAATCAGGGCTTCTTAAACAAATGGCGATTGAAACGGAACGGTTAATTGCCAAGAATCAGATTACGAAGGGCAGGATATTGGGGATGGGAGTCGGGATCCCTGGTATAACGCAAACGGCAAGCGGATTAGTAATAGAGGCACCGAGTTTAGGTTGGGTACAATATCCGTTCATAGCCGAAGCGAAGCGGTATTTTGATTTCCCCATTTTTCTGGACAATGATGTAAACGCGGCTGCACTAGGTGAACAGTGGCTGGGTAATGCACAAAATAAGCGGAATTTGCTGTTCATTGCGGTTGGCACGGGGATAGGAAGCGGAATCATCTTGAACAACCAGTTATACAGAGGGGCTTTCAGTGCAGCTGGGGAAATGGGATATATGGTAACGGACAAAGAGGATATGAAGCGTGAATTCAAGCCGATTTTCCATAGATACGGCTATTTGGAAAGTGTCGCAGGAGGAAAGTCGATAGGCAGTCATTTTACCAGGGAGGTCCTCAAGGATCCTCATCATCTTTTATTCGAACGGGCCAAATCTTCCGAACTATCGGGGGAGGATGCCTTTTTGTCAGCAAAAAAAGGAGACACGACTGCAATGGCCGTCATAAATGAAGCCATCGAACATTTAGCGTGCGGAATTGTCAATGCGGCCAGTTTGCTGAATCCAGAAGTAATCATTTTAGGAGGTGGTGTATTAAATTCATCTGAATACATTTTACCTAGAATTCGGGAGATCGTTGATCGATATCTTCCTAGTTTAGTAGAAATGAAAACTTCACAATTGGGAGAAAACGCAGGAGTACTAGGCGCGGTTTCCCTATTCTTAAGGGAACATGAGGGCATTTTGAATTTTCGGGATGAGGGGGAGTATTAATGAAAAGTAGGAAAAAGTCGCTTGTTTCAGTAATGGCCTTATCGGCAGCTCTATTGATTTCGGGATGTAACGGTGGAGAGACGAAAACGAATTCGGATGCTGGCGGTGCCAACGGAAAAAAGGGTGAGCTGGAAGATAAGATCGTTGTTTATTCACCTCATGGCAAAGATATTTTATCAAAATTCGAAAAGCAGTTCGAAGATGAGTATGGTATTGATGTTGAGTGGCTTGATATGGGGTCCCAGGAAATCCTTGACCGTGTTCGATCAGAGAAAAGTAATCCGCAGGCAGACGTTTGGTGGGGGGCACCTTCCACGAACTTCAATCAAGCAAAGGCTGATGGGCTGCTGGCTGCTTATAAGCCTAGCTATTCCGATAGTCTCGATGAAGGATTCCATGATCCGGAATGGTATTGGACGGGAACGAGCCAGACACCGGAAGTCATCATGTACAACAGCAAAGAACTATCGAAGGATGAGGTACCGAAAGATTGGAATGAGCTGCTTGATCCGAAGTGGAAAGACGAAATCATCATCCGCTATCCGTTAGCCTCCGGAACGATGAGGACAATTTTTTCTGCGATGATCTATCGTACGTATAAGGATACAAATGATCCAAAAGAAGGGTATGACTGGTTAAAGAAGCTCGATCAAAACACAAAGGAATATTCAGCAAACCCGGAAATGATGTATAACAAGGTAGCCAAAGGAGAGGGCTCACTTTCCGTTTGGGCAATGCCGGATGTTGTCATGCTGAAGGAAAATAAAAATTATCCGTTCGAGTTTGTCATTCCGAAGAGCGGAACACCTGTATTGACAGAAGGTATCGCCATCGTTGAAGGTGCCAAGCATCCAAAAGCGGCTGAAGCCTTTTATGAGTTCGTGAATTCACCTGAAGCCGCAAAAACTTTGGCAGAGGAATTTTACAGGATTCCGACCAGAAGTGATGTGAAGGATTTACCTGAATGGATCACGGAAACGGAAATTAAAGCGATGGATATTGATTGGAATGCATTCGAGGAAAAAGGTGACGAGTGGATGAAATATTGGGACGAAAATATTAAAAGTGGAGATAAAGAAATTAAAGAATAAGGAAGTGTCGTTGGGATGGCGTCAATAAAAATAGAGAATGTCCAAAAAGCCTTCGGGAAAACGATAGCTGTTGACCATTTAAATCTGGACATCAAAGAAGGTGAGTTTTTTACCTTTCTTGGTCCAAGCGGCTGCGGTAAAACGACAACGCTTCGGATGATTGCCGGTTTTTATTATCCAACAAAAGGTGTCGTCCGATTTGGCGACAAAGATATGACGCGTGTACCTCCGGAGAAAAGAAATACAGGCATGGTTTTTCAAAACTATGCCCTCTTTCCCCACATGACTGTTTTTGAAAATGTAGCGTTTGGCTTGCGTGTGAGAAAGGTTTCTTCTGTTGACTTAAAGAGGAGAGTGCTGGATGCCCTCCAAAAGGTAAGGCTGGAGAGCTACTCGAATCGTCAAGTGAGCCAGTTAAGCGGAGGGCAGCAGCAGCGGGTGGCCCTTGCGAGAGCACTGGTCATTGAACCGGAGATATTACTGCTGGATGAACCATTAAGTAATCTGGATGCCAAGCTTCGTGATGAAATGAGAGTGGAAATCTTAAGGCTGCAGCGTGACTATAAGATTACCACCATATATGTCACACATGATCAGGCTGAGGCTTTATCCATGAGTGATCGGATCGCTGTGTTCAATTATGGTGTATGTCACCAGGTCGGGACGCCGGCAGAAATTTATAATCGGCCGGCCAATGATTTTGTGGCGAGTTTTATAGGCGAGATTAATCTTTTGCCCGTTCAAGTCGAAAAAGTTCAACAAGATAATATAGAGGTTGCCCTTAAGAATAGTGAAAAACCAATTAAATTGAAGGTGGAAAATCAAGCTAGGGACGGAATTTCAATCATACAGAGTGATGCTGACCTTGCTGTTTCGATTCGTCCTGAAGCAATCAGAATTCTGGATGTGATCGAGGAAGGAAAGAATATCTTTAAAGGTAAAATAAATTCCGTCCAATTCTTTGGATCTGTTGTGAATGTCATGGTGGATGTTCAAGACGTGTTACTAAGGGTCGACGTATTTAACACTTATGATTTTGGATACTTTTATCAAGGAAAGGAAGTGTATGTCCAGCTTCCTGAGAAACAGCTGCGTCTTATTCCCATCATAAGTGGTGATGCTCCATGATTAAAAATCGTGATACGAGATTGACGGTTTGGCTCCTTATACCAGTTTTATTGGTGCTAGTAGCTTATGTACTCTACCCATCGTTGAGGACCTTTATAGAAAGTCTGCAAAAAGTCGGAACGATATCCCTTGGAAATTATCAGGACTTCTTCGTACAGGAATCGAAAACGAACTTAGAGGCTCTATGGAATTCTGTTTATATATCCTTATTGAGTGTATTGGTCAGTGCCTTGGTTGGCATTCCGCTCGCATTCATCTTTAACCGTTACGATTTTCCCGGCAGAAGCTTCTTTTCATCAGCAGCGATTTTGCCCATTGTCCTTCCATCATTGGTAGGGGTCATGGCCTTTATGTTTTTATATGGAGAATCGGGATTGATTCCAAATGCCATCAAGGACCTGTTTGGTCTCGAGAAGGTTCCATTCAAGATTGGCGGGGTATCGGGAATCCTTATCGTGCATGCCTATACGATGTATGTTTATTTTTATATGACCGTATCCGCTGCAATCAACAAAATAGATCCTTCCCTTGAAGAAGCGGCTTATAACTTAGGCGCAAATAAAATCAAGGTTTTTTGGAAGGTGACATTTCCATTATTGACACCTGCCATCGTAGCCGCTTCTCTACTTGTTTTCATGATATCGATGGCTTCTTTCAGTGCCCCGTTTTTATTAGCTGGCGGATATAGGGTGTTGAGCCTGCAAATTTATTTTTCAAAAATCAATGGTGATATGGAAATTGCCGCTACTCAATCCGTCATTCTATCCATCGTTTCGATTTCATTTCTATTATTCATGCGTTGGTATCAAAATAGGAAGGATTATCGCATGGCTTCGAAAGGAATTGGCGCACACAGGAGTGAAGTGAGAAACCCGCTTATGAAATGGGTGATGGTCTTAACGGGTATCATCGGCGTAATTATTCTGCTATTACCGCACTTTACGATTCTTTTGCTTTCACTTGTGCCGGATGGAACCTGGACATTTCAAACATATCCAACAGTATTTAATATGGAAAATTACCGGCTTTTGTTTGAAGACCCTAATATCTTCAAACCGTTACGAAATAGTTTACTGATGGCGGTTATTGCTACGTTGGCAAATCTGGTGTTTGGGGTCATAGCGTCCTATGTACTTGTCAAACGGAAATTCGTCGGGAAAAGCTTTGTCGATATTCTAGTCATGATTCCTTGGGCGTTGCCTGCAACGGTCATAGGGATGAACTTGATATTCGCATTCAATGAACCTAGCGTTTTTTCCTTTGGTCAAATTTTGGTAGGAACATTTTGGATTTTGCCGCTTGCCTATTTCATCAGGCATATTCCGCTCGTTGTCCGTTCGACTAACGCCGTTCTGGAGCAGCTGGATGACTCGATTGAAGAAGCAGCCAGAAACTTGGGGGCAAAGTGGTTTTATACCTTCAGAAAAGTCATATTTCCTATTATTATGCCTGGTGTTTTATCAGGGACATTATTGGCATTTATCGAATCTGTGGGGGAATTCCCGACGTCGGTCCTGTTGTACACAATTTCTAACAGGCCCATATCCATTGAAATCATGAATCAGCTTCGGATGTTCAATATGGGGCAGGCAGCTGCCTATGGGATGATTCAAATCACGCTGATTGTAATCGTTCTCTTTATTTCGAACAAGTTTTTTGGAATCAAAGCGGAAAGAGCTTTATAAATCGGAGGTTAAAAGATGAGCAGGCTTGAAGAATTTATCAAAAATGAAGGTAGTGCCTTTCCCGGAAAAACATATGCTAGAGAGCTTCTGATGCCTGTTTTTAATGATCAAAGAGATTACTTATTTCATGCAATGTTCGATATTCATCGGGCACATGTCATCATGCTTTCGGAACAAAAGATCATTAAAGAAGAAGAGGCGAAGACCATGCTTGATGGGATTCGGAAAGTGGCTCGAACAGATCTAGCGCAGTTGACCTATCAGCCCCAGTTCGAAGACTTATTTTTCATGATGGAGGCAAAGATCGGTGAGGAAATCGGTCATGAACTTGCAGGGAAGATTCATATCGGCCGCAGTCGTAATGATATGGGAGTCGCCATGTACCGGCTTGTTTTAAGAGGTCATCTACTCCAATTGATTGGCTATGCAAACCAATTGAGTGAAGCGTTCTTGGTGCAGGCTGAAAAACATACAGAAACCTATATAACTGGTTACACGCATACCCAACCGGCTCAGCCGACTACGATAGGACATTACTTTTTGGCAATATATGATGTGCTTCAAAGGGATATTGGCCGGTTATGGGCAGCCTATGAAACGGTTAACCAATCCCCTTTGGGCGCGGCCGCGTTAACGACCACCGGTTTTCCGATCAGCCGGAACCGTACGGCTGAACTGCTTGGATTTGATTCGGTGATTGAGAATTCCTATGACTCGATTGGCGGGGCGGATTATTTATTGGAAACCGCAACTGCCATCATGACGTGCATGGTCAATACAGGAAGATGGATTCAAGACTTCCTGCAGCATGTGACAAGGGAGTTTGGAACCTTTCATGTGGCGGACCCTTATGTTCAAGTGAGCAGCATCATGCCGCAAAAAAGAAATCCAGTCTCCATTGAACATTCCCGTTCGATTGCAAGCAGTGCGTATGGTGATGCACTTGCTGCAATGAATATGATCCACAATACACCATTTGGTGATATCGTCGATACGGAAGATGATTTACAGCCGCATTTATATCGGGCTTTTTCGAATGCAGGACGTGTCATGAAACTAATGTATGCCGTCATGTCAACCTTGAAAGTAAATGAAGAACACACAAAGAAAATGGCCGCAAAATCCAGTATAACGGTTACTGAATTAGCGGATACCCTATCAAGAGATTACGACATATCCTTTAGAAAAGCCCACTCCATAGCCAGTCATATTGCAAAACGGTCAATTAGTGAAGGGAAAGAGCTATATGATTGGGACACAAAAGAAATCAACAAGATCATCAATGAATTCGTTTCAGTGAACATAGCAGAAGATGAATGGAAAAAAATAATCTCTCCCGAATATTTTGTGGAAATTAGAAGCATTCAAGGCGGGCCCTCCCCAAAAGAGGTTACGAGAATGATTGTAAATAGAAAACAAAAACTGGAACAAGATTTGCAGGAATATAAGGAAATGGTCAAAGCATTGAATGATGGCAGGAAGGCTTTAGTGGATTACTAAAGGTATGTTGTTAAAGGGAAATGAGTCTTGACGCGCATGAAACTCACGAGTAAAAGCATGAACCTTCTGAAGAGAGTATTTTTTGTTGGCTCGGAAGCAATACGATGCATTTTACTGAGAAAGCTTCATATTTTATGATATATAGTCATTCTTTATCAGGGTGGCTATTTATTTTGGATTTTTATTGCAACTGAGATATCCCTAGTGACAATGAATGTAGATTATTCCTAAAAACAATGCTATTATTTGGAAAATATATAATATAAGGCGGAATGTTAATGTCAAATAGATCTCAGTTCGGTGTTATCCTGATTTTAATAGCTTTCGTAATATCGATTACTTTTTGTTTGAATCCGGAAGTTTTATTAAGAGGTGGATATGATTTAGCTATTGATGGTCTGGTAGTATCCAGAACCTTGATGATTATTTTTTCGTTGTATTTATTAGTTAAAATAGGGGATTTGTTTATAAACAGAAAAGATTAATAGTCTAAAATGAGGTTTCCTATAAACAATATTGAGAAAAAGGACAATATGCTTGGATGCCGATAATAAGGAAGGCTCAGTCTTTTGACTGAGCCTTCCGATGTTTATTTATCCAAAATAACCGGTTTCAAAGTTTCTTCATTTTTCGTTAACGGATTTAGGTTCCAACTGAATCGCTTGCTTTCTGAAAGCCAGACTTACTGCGATCATCACAATGAAATTGACTGCCAATGCAATGATTCCCACATTCAAATCTTTCGCTGCTTGCGGCAAGGATGGAAACAAGGTCCCTATTGTCGAATGACTGAGTGTAATGCAAATTACGATGGCCAATCCTGAAATGATGCCGGAGATTGCGCCAAATTTATTGATCGGATTATTCCTTTTCAGACTAAAGAGCAGGGACGGGAAAAGCTGTGTGATTAGACTGTATCCCATAAGAATTAATGCTGACATCGTTTCGCCGCCGTTTAAGGTGAAGTAGACGGCTATAAGGGCGATGACTGGAACAAGGAACTTTGCCAATCGTACAACATGGCGATCGGATACTGCAGGTGCAAATTCCTTATAGACGTTTTTCGCGAGCAGTGTAGCGACGCTCATCAAAAGCATGGATCCCGGCACCAATGCAGTCAATAATCCAGCTCCGCCGATTATGCCTATAAACCATGGATCAAAGGTCTCGATCGAAAGGCGCAGCAATGACAGGTCTGCATCTGCCCCAACGAGTCCGGGCACTTTCAATATTGCTGTAAACCCAACAAAAAAGACGAATAACAGCATGAGTGTATATAAAGGGCTGATGATGGCATTTTTTCGAAATACCTTGCCGCTGCGTGCTGAATAAACAGCACTGAAAACTTGGGGCCACATATAGAAACCGAATACGAGCAATATTACCGTGGAGATAAACCATGATACGCTAAGACCCTGATCAGGGAACTTTAGAAAACCAGGCTTGACCGCATCAATCGCTTCAAACATCGGCTGAAATCCGCCAAAGTAATGAATCGGCAGATAAATCCCTAAGAATCCTATTATGGCGACCATCATGATATCTTTAATGACCGCTGTCCAAACTGAACCGTGTATACCGGAGATCATCACATAAATGGTAAGGCTGATTGCCCCCATCCAAACTGCCTCAGACATTGAGATGGCACCATAAGATGCTTCTGAGACAATGATCCCCAATCCTTTCAGCTGCACGACGATCACTGGAATCATCGATACCACACCGACAAGCGCAGCCAAAACTCCTAAACCAGGACTCTTATATTTGCTTACAAAGAAATCGGATTGAGACATTAGTTTATTTTCTTTAGCATATCTCCATATTTCCGGTAGGAGCCAATAGGATAATACGTAAGACAAAGTAATGTAAATTAGAACATATAGAGCGGGTGCACCTTTGCCATAAGCCCAGCCGCTGCCGCCAAGGAAGGAGAAGGTCGTATAGATTTCCCCGGCCATCAGCAGAAAGACGAAAATCGCACCAAAACCACGTCCGCCCACCGTCCATTGTTCCAAGTCCATATCTTTCCCTTTTGAAGAGCGTATGCCTAAAAATATCGATAGAAGTAAAAATGCTAAAATGATTAAGAGAGCAATATTCATTCCTGGTCACCTTCCCGATTCCTGGGATCCAGCTTATACATGATGCCCAGTATGACAGAGGTAAGGACCACCCACATAGCCATCCAGAACATATTGAAAGGCATCCCTAATACATATGGTTCTATTTTATTAACAAAAGGTAGAAATCCTAGTATGCCTATAAAAGGAACTAGAGTAAGAATATATATAATCTTCATTAAACAAACCCCTCCGTTTTAAATAAAGTGAAACGTCCACCAATGGGGGTTTATTCTTCAATGCCACTGATGGATGGGTGGACCAAACCGGGATGAAAAATTCATACATGACGGAAAAGGTCCGATAATATATATATTAGCTTACACTATTTTGATATAAAATTTAATGCAGTTGCCTGATATATTTGAGCAACTGTACGCAGACAGCCGAACAATGATATGTTCATAAAACAGATAAAGCCTTGAATTCATAGTGAGTTCAAGGCTTTATTTCCTTTAGCTATATTTTTTCCTAGAATTATATAGTATTACCAAAAGTATGAACCAGATTGGGGTCAAGAGCAGTGATAGTCGTGTAGCTTCAGCGAATAGCATAACAATAAGGATGAACAGGAATAATCCTAATATGGCGTAATTGACAAAGGGTGTAAAAGGAGCCTTGAAAGTCGATTTCGCTCTTAGGTCAGGCCTTGTTTTCGAATATTTGATATGGGAAATCAAGATAATGCTCCATACCCATATGAAACAGATGGCACTGATGGTCGTCACGACGGTAAATGCCTGTTCAGGTATCAGTTTGCTTAATAATGCCCCTATTGATACAACGATTGTGGATGTTAATAAGGCATTGCTCGGAACAGCCTGTTTATTTAATTTTTCCAGTTTAGCAGGGGCTTCGCCATTCCTGCTTAACGTATAAAGTATTCGGCTCGTTGAAAATAAACCGCTGTTGCATGCAGAAGCAGCGGATGTCAAAACGACGAAGTTGATGATCCCTGCAGCGACAGGAATGCCGATTAACGCAAAGACCTCTACAAATGGGCTGCTCGTGGCATCCAGTTGTGTCCATGGGTTGACGCAGAGAATGACGAATAGTGCACCAACATAGAAAAGTAAAATCCGGACAGGGATTTTATTGATGGCAGATGGAATGTTCTTTCTCGGGTTTGCCGTTTCTGCTGCGGAAACCCCGACCAATTCGACACCGACAAATGAGAAGACGACCAGCTGTAAAGATAATAGGAATCCAGAAATGCCATTAGGGAACATGCCCCCATGATTCCATAGGTTCGTTAGGGAAACCGTTCCGCTATTGGTATTGAAGCCGATGATCAAAAGGATGATCCCCACGACGATCAAGGCGATGATCGTGATTACTTTAATGATGGCAAACCAGAATTCCAATTCGCCAAATAACTTAACGGTCAAAAGGTTCAATCCTAACAGAATGACTAGGCATATTAGAGCCGGAATCCATTGAGGGATATCGAACCAATATTGCATATAGACGCCGACAGCTATGATATCGGCCATTGCGGTCATGATCCAACAGAACCAATATGTCCACCCTGTCACGAAGCCGGCCCATGGACCGACATATTCGGTTGCAAATTCAGTGAATGATGTATACCCTGCATTGGATAAGAGCAATTCCCCTAGTGCCCTCATCACAAAAAACAAGGCAATCCCTATTATCAGATAGGAAAATAAAATGGAAGGTCCTGCTAATTGTATGGCTTTTCCGGAACCTAAAAATAATCCGGTGCCAATGGTTCCTCCTATTGCGATCAGTTGTACATGTCTATTTTTTAAATCTCTTTTTAATTCTTGTTTTGCCAATTCTTACGCCCCCGTCTTTTTATAGTCTTGGTAGTGAATGAATTTACCTGAATGGTCTTGGAGAGAGGGACTGATTTTTTCGTCCAGCTTGCCTTTCCCATTGGTTTTAAAGCTGTTGTTTTTAGTCCAACCACAAAATGGACAATAAAAAAAGAGATTGGATAATACCAATCTCTTAAAGGGTTCAGAATAACAATTTTATCATTCGTTACTCTTCTGTCCTTTTGCCTGAGATTGTGAATCCTTCGGCGCTGCATCTTGTACAGTCTCTCCAGAAGCTGCTCCTGCTATAGTGTCATCCATAGCATTCATCGCTTGCTTGTATGCGGTTGTGAATAAATGTTGTCAGTGATAATCTACCACTGCTGAATCATTCATTATGCTTATAAAATAATATTGGAATTCTATCATCTATTTTTCGGAAGGTCAACAATTTTTTTTTGAAGTGAAAACGGCAATAGCTGTAGTTTTATAGTGGTCTTAATTTTTATTAAGGTACTTGAAAAATTTGTTTTTTGGATGATCACTATTATGAAATATTGAACATCATTTTTTTGAAATGATATTTTTAGATAAGGGAAATTGCCAAGATATATTTGGTAACTGTTTATTTCAAAAATACAATTGTATTTTTACAGAATATTTACTATTATAAGATAAGAAAACATAATTGAAGTGTTATTGATACTTTTTTCGATAAAGCATTTCTAACCGCAATAATTAATAGAGAGTCGTTCGTGTTAAGGATGGAAAAGCATTACCGATATTGCATCTGGGGGAGTTAAACATGTCGAACAAGGAATTAAAGAGAGGGCTGGAAGCACGTCACATTCAAATGATAGCTTTGGGCGGAACCATCGGTGTCGGGTTATTCATGGGATCGGCGAGCACGATCAAATGGACCGGGCCCTCTGTAATGCTTGCTTATGCCATCGCAGGTATTTTTATATTTTTCATCATGCGTTCCATGGGTGAGATGCTCTATTTAGAACCGACTACAGGTTCTTTTGCAACCTTTGCGAGCAGCTATATACATCCTTTGGCAGGTTATATGACTGCTTGGAGCAATTGGTTTCAATGGGTAATCGTCGGAATGTCCGAAATCATCGCGGTTGGGTTGTATATGCAATATTGGTTCCCGGATTTACCGGCTTGGATACCAGGTGTGGTCGCCATGATCATCTTGGGGGCGGCCAACCTCATTTCAGTTAAATCCTTCGGGGAATTTGAATTCTGGTTTGCGCTTATAAAAATCATAACGATCATATTGATGATCGTTGCCGGCCTAGGCCTTATCTTCTTTGGAATAGGGAATGGCGGGGATGCGATTGGATTATCGAATCTATGGGAAAATGGCGGCTTCTTTACGGGAGGCTGGACAGGATTCTTCTTTGCGCTTTCCCTTGTCGTGGCATCCTATCAAGGCGTTGAGCTTATCGGCATCACAGCCGGAGAAGCGAAAGATCCAAGGAAGACCGTAACAAAAGCTATCCAATCAATCATATGGCGTATATTAATTTTCTATATTGGTGCCATATTTGTCATCGTGACAGTCTTCCCTTGGGATCAACTGGATGACTTAGGAAGCCCATTCGTTTCAACCTTTGCTAAAATAGGTATCACAGCAGCAGCAGGAATCATCAATTTTGTCGTAATCACAGCGGCAATGTCTGGATGCAACAGTGGGATTTTCAGTGCAGGGCGTATGCTTTACACACTTGCATTGAATGGCCAAGCTCCAAAAGTCTTTGCTAAAGTATCTAAAAATGGAGTGCCGGCATATTGTACGATCGCTGTACTATTAGGATTGGGCATCGGGGTTATCCTGAATTACCTTGCACCGCCGCAATTATTCCTTTATGTGTACAGTGCGAGTGTATTACCCGGGATGATTCCATGGTTTGTCTTACTTATCAGTGAGCTTAAATTCAGAAAGGTAAATGCCGCTGAAATGGAGAAACATCCGTTCAAGATGCCGTTGGCCCCTTACAGTAACTATGCGACAATTGCCTTCTTACTGATGGTGCTGGTCGGTATGTGGATCAATCCTAGTACCCGGATTTCCTTGGTTGTCGGGATCGTTTTCCTAGCCTTGGTCGTAGCAAGTTATTACATGCTGAAAATGGATAAACGAACACCATTGGATGTTAAATCCGATGATGAAATTTCGGGATAAGAAACTCTATCAGAAAGCCCTTCTCTTAATTCGAGAAGGGCTTTTTTGTCTTTGGTGATTGTTGGAATTCAGGAGTGAAGTGGTGGAATTCACGAGTAAAATGGCGAAACTTACGAGTGAAGCTGAGAAACTCGAGTAAAACAGCGGAATTTAACGAGTAAATCAGCGAATCTCACGAGTAAAGCTAATTAGTAGTCCCCGTAACAAGGGATGCCAGCAGGGGGACGCTTATGGAATGTGTCTTCCTGACAACTTTTTCATAGGATGTAACATCATCTTTACCCGAGGAAGGGGTTATATTTTGGAAAGAACAAAACTTACCGGGCGGGTCGTTACACCTAATGATGCTGAGTATGAGCAGGCCAGGATAAATAATAACTTAAGTTTTTCTAAATTTCCAAAGGTCATTGTGTTTTGCCAGAATTCCAATGATGTATTGAATTCATTGAAGTGGGCCCGGGAAAATCATACACCTTTCCGGGTTAGGAGCGGCAGGCATAGTTATGAAAATTTTTCATTAGTGAATGGCGGTCTAATCATTGATATAAGTGAAATGTACAATATCAAGGTCAACCGTGAAAAAATGATTGCAAAAATCGAAGCCGGAGCTGATTTAGGTCAAGTATATAATACGCTATGGAAGTATGGCACGACGATTCCGGCTGGAACCGAAAGCGGTGTTGGTCTTGTAGGCCTTACGCTCGGCGGTGGAATAGGCATGTTATCGAGACGCTTTGGACTTACTTGTGACAATTTGCTTGAAATAGAAATGGTAAGGGCGTGCGGAAAGAGGGGCGCCAAACTTATTAAAGCAAATAGGAAAATTAATAGTGATTTATTTTGGGCATGCTGCGGGGGTGGAGGGGGAAACTTTGGCATAGTCACTTCTCTTACCTTTCGGGTACACCCCGTATCAAGGGTATCGATTTTCTCCGTCACATGGGGATGGGAAGATTTTGAAGCGGTGTTTGAAGCCTGGCAGGATTGGGCCCCCCAAGTTGAAGAGTGTTTAACTTCAGAAATCGAATTCAAGTCAAAGGAAGTAAACCAAATTATCGCTCAAGGTGAATTTGTTGGGCCATCATATAGGTTGCAGCAGCTTCTAAAGCCTTTGACGAGAGCGGGTTTTCCAACAAATATCATGATAAAGGAAGTCCCGTATATTGATGCTGTGCAATTCTTTAATGATCCAAGTGGAAATCGACCGGCCCATCGCAAGCGGTCGGGGTCCTTCATTGAAAAACCTTTTCAACGGCAAGCAATCTTGACGATGAAGCATTTTCTGGAAAACGCTCCAAATGAAAATGCAGCCATTTGGCACCAATCCCTAGGAGGGGCAGTTGGCCGTGTGTCCCCAAATGAAACGGCTTTTTATTATCGGGATGCCATCATCGCCCAGGAGTATCTGGCTACATGGACGAATCCAGAAGAAGAGCGGCAAAACATCCAGTGGATCAAAGAACTTAAATGCGCATTGTCACCATATACTACAGGTGACTACGTGAATTGGCCGGATATCCTCATCGAAGATTGGCCAACTGCGTACTATGGAGAAAATTTCAAGCGGCTTCGGGAAGTTAAAACGAGATATGATCCATACAATACGTTTAAATTCCCTCAAAGTATACCGCCTTTTAAGAAGTGGGTCTGAAAAAGCTTGGATGCACCAAAAACATTCGTTATTAAAAAGGCCTATTCCTCAATTGGGATAGGCCTCTTTTATTTTCATTTTCCCAAAATCATTCTGCTTGCTGAGCTTGAACTGCACTGTAAACCTGATTTACGGAAGACTGGGCTTGTGCGATTTCTTGAACTGCTTGTTTAATGGCTTCTTGTGCCAAAGTTGGATCAGAGGAAGATTTTTCAATTGCTTGTGAAAGTAAGGTTTGTGTTAGGGTAACGTTTGCTTTTGCTTGGTTTAATTGATTGATATCGATTTGTTGTTGGGGCATGTAGCTTCTCTCCTTATGTCATTATTGGAATTACTCCATTAGGATGACCTTTCTTTTCTTTTTTATAAGGAGAAAAAATATATGACGCAGACAGGATGGGCAGCTTGGGGAAATTTTGAAACAAGCAAAAAAGCCATTTAAATAAACGATGCCAAATTTATGGACAATCCAAATTCGTGTAAAAGGTACATTTTTAAGATTTAAAAACGGGCAGAAAGAGAATGGAATCATTAGGGGTATTTACTTAGAATCCTTAAATTTTCATCTGCATAAATAGTATTACGTTCCTTGAATACAATGTAATATCTGTGATCATTCTTCACGAAGTCCCTACAAAGTATAGAAGGAACCGGATGAGCTCTGCTCTTCCGGTTCTTTGTGTATCAGTTAGCTGCTGGAATCAATCCTTTATGAATGGAGACTTCCTTAATGGCACGGTAGACGGTTTCGACCATGAAATCGAGTTCCTTTTCTGACATGGAAAGGATCGGCATCATCGTGATGACTGGACCAAGTTCCCGAATGATCAGGCCATTTTCCCGTGCTGTATGGATGATTCCAGAAACGACATTTTCTTGGAGGGTGAACGTTTCTTTTGTTTGGCGGTCTTTAACGATTTCCACTCCAATCATGAAGCCGCGCTGGCGGATATCGCCGACTATCGGAAGTTCGTATAGTGCTTGCAGTTTTTCGGATAGGTATTTTGATTTTTTCTGGATGTCTTTAATGAGATTGCGGCTTTCCATTAGCTCGATATTCTTCAGGGCCAGTGCACAGGCTAGCTGATTTCCTGTATAGGTGTGGCCGTGATAGAAGGTTTTATGTTCTTCCCGTTCTCCCAAGAAGGATTGAAAGATCTGCTCGTTCATGATGGTTGCTGCGAGTGGCATATATCCCCCAGTGATCCCTTTGCCCATACACATGATATCAGGAACGACATCTTCCTGTTCGCAGGCAAACATCGTTCCGGTTCGACCGAATCCAACGGCCACCTCATCACAAATTAAGAGGATGTTGTACTTTCTGCATAATTGTTCGACTTCTTTCAAAAAGCCTGCCGGGTGGGTTATGATGCCTGCCGCGCCCTGCACAAGCGGTTCGATGATCAATCCTGCAATTTCCTCTGATTGTTCTTGCAGTAACTTCTCCAGTTCCTTCAAGCAATGGTTTTTCACTGCTTCTTGATCTCCATACTCAGTCATGTGATAGGCATATGGTGAAGGGGCGGAAATCCGTTGAAATAAGAGTGGCTTAAAGATTCTGTGGAATAGACCCATTCCGCCAACACTCACGGCACCGACAGTATCGCCATGGTATGCTTCGTCAAGGGAGACGAATTTGTTTTTATTCCGATGCTTGACGGAATCGATATTCTGCCAATATTGATAAGCGACTTTAAGGGCGATTTCCACAGCAGCAGATCCAGTGTCAGAGTAGAAGACTTTCGATAAATGACCAGGAGTGATCTCTGCAAGTTTTTTTGCCAGTAAGATCGATGGTACATTTGCAGATCCCAGCAGTGTGGAGTGCGCGACCTTATTCACTTGTTCAATAAGGGCGCCGTTTAATTCCGGCTCGTTATGCCCGTGCACATTTACCCATAATGAAGCATAGCCGTCCAAATAGCGTTTGCCATCCACATCAATCAAGTAGCTGCCTTCGCCGCGCTCGATGATCAGTGGTTTACTTTCCCGATACGTTTTCATTTGTGTGAACGGATGCCATACATATTCCTTATCCCATTGCTCTAAATCCTGACTGTTCATGCTTGGAACACCTCTTTCAGTTGTTGGGTATAATCTTGATCACCAAGTAAATCAAGGATGCAGATCCTCAAGTCTTTTCTAACATCCGCCAGTGTTGGAATGCAGGCGAGGCCATTCAGCCCAGTCAGCTTTTCAATGGTTTCGATATTGTCTTTATGAATCGGGTCCTCTGACCGGTAATGGTTATACAAAATGGTTTTCACGCATATATCATGGATTTGGGCATACGAATGCGTCGTCACGACATTATGAATCGCCCCTAAACCACTTGTAGATACGAATACGACAGGCATTCCGCAATCTCTTATGAAATCCGCCGTCATATAGAAACCGTCGGATCGTTCAATGAGCGGGACAGCCAATCCGCCAGCACCCTCGACTAATACGATGTCATACATTTCCTCAAGTTCATGAACCCTTTCCACGACTTTCTTCTCATCGATAAGACTACCGGTTAATTTAATCGCCAAATGTGGGGAGGTTTCCGGTTTCAGTGTGTAAAACCCTGAATCCTTTACACCGAGTTCCTGCTCAAACCAAGATATATCCGGGTATGTATGATTTTCTTCATTGATTCCAGTTTGGAATGGTTTGAATATCGTGACGCTTTTTCCCAATGTTTGAAGAGACAGATAGAGTGCGCTCGTGATGATGGTCTTTCCAATATCCGTGCCAGTTCCGGTTATAAAGTAGGCTTGGCCCATGGATGATTCAGCTCCTTTACGTTTATATATCTTGCAATGCGCGGACGTACTTGTTGAATGATGACAGCACATAGAATGCACAGCAGTAGATCACCGGGTACAGGTAATAAGAAGCCGTAAAGAATCGTTTGGTTGATTGAAAGCGGCGTTTCCACAATCCACTTCATTGCACCATACAGCCAGATGCAGCCAAAAAGGTAAACTGTCAGCAAAGAGGCGGCATTAGCAAAGAATATGGAACGAATCGTGGAGAGGGAAAACCGGTTGATCAGCCATCCATTTACATAGGCTCCCAGTATATATCCGAGCAAATAGCCGAATGTAGGTTTGAAAATATAGCCGAATCCCCCGCCTTCAGCAAACACGGGCACCCCGATAAGTCCGATCAAGACGTAGCATAACTGACTGAGCATTCCAAGCCGGGGCCCCAATAATGCGCCTGCCAAATAGACTGCCAGAATTTGCAGTGTGAATGGTATGTAAGGTATAGGTATCTTAATAAAGGCGCCAATGGCAGTTAACGCGGTAAAAAGGGCCACATAGGAAATCGTCCTTGCTTTCAAGTTTTTAACCTCCTTTTTTGAAAGTGCTGGCAAAATGCCCACTATTAGTTTGCCTGATTTCTATTTTATATGTCAACTAATTTATTGTTTAGTTAACATATAAAAAGCCATCTTTATCGGGATTTAAAGGAGAGACTAGGAAAATATTGAAAAAAGACCATTGAATAATATTTTGTTAGTATGTTATTATTCTATCGATATGTTAACTTAAAATATTTAAGGTTAACAAATTTACCTAAATCGCCAGGCAGTATTGATACTGCTAAATGTTAAGTGCTGCCCATTGTGGTTGGATGGTGCACATGCGACTACTTGGTTTGAAGGGAAAGTGGATTGGAGATGGAGGCATTCGCGGTTGGAGCATCAGGTAGATATTGCAGGCAGTTGGTCTTTATTTACCAGACCGGGTTATGCTCCTTTTCTAGGAATTGCATAGTCAAGGAATCCATAAACCAGCGATTCGGCACACAATAAAGAAAAGAGGGATAGGTTTGGAAACAATGTTAAGGGACTGGAAGATGTTGGCAGAGAACGTTATCAAAGGATATAAAGTGACGGAGGAAGAGGCATTATCCATCGTACAAGCCCCAGACGAAGAGGTTTTGGGAATTTTGAATGCGGCCTACCTCATACGCAAGCATCATTATGGGAAAAAAGTTAAATTGAATATGATCATCAATACGAAATCAGGATTATGTCCCGAAGATTGCGGCTACTGCTCGCAGTCGATCGTATCGGAAGCCCCAATCGATAAATATGCTTGGTTGACGAAAGAAAAGATTGTCGAGGGAGCGCAAGAATCAATTCGTCGCAAAGCGGGTACTTACTGCATCGTTGCGTCTGGCCGTCGTCCGACCAACAGGGAAATCGATCATGTCATTGAAGCAGTAAAAGAAATCCGCGAAACGACGGATCTTAAAATCTGCTGTTGTTTAGGTTTCCTGAATGAGGAACATGCTGGCAAACTTGCGGAAGCAGGCGTTCATCGCTACAACCACAATTTGAATACATCACAGGAAAACTACAGTAAAATTACATCGACACATACATATGAAGACCGGGTAGATACAGTCGAAGCTGTAAAAGAAGCCGGAATGTCCCCATGTTCTGGTGCCATTTTCGGTATGGGGGAATCTGAGTCGGAAGCGGTGGAAATCGCACTATCCCTACGCAGCCTTGATGCAGATTCCATTCCTTGTAATTTTCTCAATGCAATTGACGGAACGCCGCTTGAGGGAACTTCCGAGTTGACCCCTACTAAATGCCTGAAATTGATTTCGATGATGAGATTCGTTAATCCGAGTAAAGAAATCCGTCTGGCCGGCGGTCGTGAGGTCAATCTCCGTTCCATGCAGCCCATGGCACTTTATGCAGCCAATTCCATCTTCGTCGGCGATTATTTAACGACAGCTGGTCAAGAACCTACAGCAGATTGGGGAATCATCGAAGACCTGGGATTTGAAATTGAAGAATGTGCTCTTTGATAAAGAGGATTATTGGAAAACAATATGGATTTAAAAAAACACCCTTAGGGTGTTTTTTTCAGTTTGTCGGCAAAAGGAAGACCCAATTGGGGTCGAAAAAAGTGCATGGAGGGTCGAATAAATTCGAGAACGGTCGAATAAGGTGCGTGGACGGCCGCAAAAAGAGCGTTGATGGATGAAAAAATCGTGAACGGCAAAAAATGCTCCGGATGATAACAATTGGAACGTTTTTAAATGAAAAAAACCGCAGGCACACTCGATTTTTCTTGGAATTTGTTTAAAAACAAGACTAGATTACCCTTCATATTTTTTCTGTAACCCTTATTGGATTGAAGAAAATGGCGACACTCCTGCCGAATAGCTGGCTAGCCAAGACTCCATAGCCGCTTGTGGTGAGGAGGCTTGGCAGACAGTCGGCGGAAAGGGAGCGGATTTCTGAAATCAACTCGAACGTTTTTAAATGAAAAAAATGCAGGCAAACTGCTCTAATTCTAATTTCTTTATAGGTGTTTTATTACTTTGCAGTAAGCAGGCTAGTGGTCAGTAAAATTTTACAAAAATAAAAAAATGATTGATAAGTGAAAATAATGAAAAAAAAATGCTAAATTGTAAGAAGAGGTTTTTTTAATGAATTACCTGAATACAATAAAATTTGCTGCATTGTGGTAAATGAATATGATATAGGGAAAGAATCAGTATTGGTAATATCAATAATGAGAGGATAGTTTTGTGTGATGCATATATGGCTGATTAGTTTTATTATTTTATTATTGCTATTAATATTTTATACTATTATCCCAACGGTGCTTATTCGTGTATGCAGTCTGGGAATAACAAAAAAAATCAATTCGAATAATGGGATTGCGCTAACTTTCGATGATGGCCCAAATCCAGAATATACAATAAAATTACTTGATCTTTTAAAAGAGTATAAGATAAAGGCCACATTTTTTGTTGTTGGCAGTAAGGTGAAAAGAAATCCTGAGATTATTAAAAGAATGCATGAAGAGGGACATACTATAGGGATCCACCATTATCATCATGTTTCAAGCTGGGTGCTATCACCAATCCATTTACGGAAACAGTTGGAAATGACTGAAAAGGCGATAAATGAAGTTACGAATGAAAAGGTTGTTTTTTATAGACCGCCATGGGGCCATTTTAATATGTTCACACCATTTTTCAGTAAGAAATATAGAGTGGTGATGTGGTCCGGCATCTTCGGGGATTGGAAAGTCGAAAATTGCAGGAAGACTTTGCTTGATCAACTGCGAAGCACTTCGACAGAAGGTTCCATCCTGTTGCTTCATGACTGTGGTGAAACATTGGGAGCGGATAAAGAAGCACCAGGCTATATGATTGAAATGTTAAAAATTTACCTACAGGAGAGTAAGGAAAAAGGAATTTACTTTATTACTTTAAAAGACTTATAAATAATTCTGGGGGTATTATGAATATAGATACGCTTTTACATTTTATTGATTCATATGGATACCTGATCATTTTTCTTTTTTTATTCTTCGGCATTGTGGGAGTGCCAGCTCCTGAAGAATCACTTCTATTTCTGATTGGGGTGTTGGTAGCACAAGGTAAGCTCTCACTGGGTTTGGCAATGCTGTGTGCAATTCTCGGCGCCTTTATCGGAATGCTTGCAGCTTATGCATGCGGAAAATATGTGGGGTATCCATTTATAAATAAATTTGGAAGATTCATTGGGATTACGACTGAACGCTGGGAGAAAGCAAAGAAAAACTATACGGATAATGCACAAAAAACCTTAGTATTTGGATTTTATATTCCGGGAATAAGACAAATTAGTCCATATTTCGCAGGAATCTCTTCTATACCTTTTCGGAAATACTTCCTATTTTCCCTATTTGGCACTATTCTATGGACCGTCCCTTTTATAGTGGCCGGTTATTATATCGGGGATGCTTTTAATGTTAATCCTAAATATGTTCCATATTTAGGGCTTGTATTTTTAGTTATTTTTGCACTTTATGTTTCTATCAAATACATTAAAAAGAGAAAACAAATGTCCAAAGGTTGAGTCGGCTCCTTATTATAAAATTGGAAATTTATTATAAGAAGAAGATATCATGAACTATATATTTTGTATTTTCAGAATGATTTCTTAGGAGATGACACATTTATGAAGAAGAAAATTTTGTTTTTACCTCTCTTTCGAATGCAGTCGGGACATCATCAAGTTGCAGAGGCATTAATGGATATGTTAAAAAAGCATTCAAATGGGATTACTTATAAGAAAATCGATCTAATCAGCTATACCAATACCTCTCTAGAAAAAATCATTGTAAATAGTTATCTTACATGGATCCGTTATGCGCCGGAAACCTATAATCTTGCCTATAAGAATCTGTTTTATGTGCACACGCCAAAGGAACGGATATTTAAGTGGTATCAGCAACTATTCATGAATAAATTGGAACAATTGATAGCAGAAGAAAAGCCTGATTTAATTGTGTGTACACACGGTTTCCCTTCCTATCTTTTAAGTCAGCTAAAGATGAAAGGGAAGTGCAGCACACCGGTTATAAACGTGTACACGGACTACTTTATTAATAATGTGTGGGGAAGCGAAGGGATAGATGCCCATTTTCTTCCTAGTCAAGAAGTAAAAGAAAAGCTGATGAGTAAGTGTCAAATACCAAAACAAACGATGATGGTCACTGGCATTCCCGTGCACGAGGAAATCACCAAAAATGCCCGTGTCCAAAGAAATACAGCACGGCCAAAAATTTTGATATCCGGAGGAAATAGCGGTCTTGGAGGGATTTTGAACTTAGGTGATGAGTTAAAGAATTCAACCGACTTTGATTATTTAGTCCTTTGCGGAAATAACAACAAGCTTTATGAAGAAATCGAAACATGGAACTTACCACATATCAAACCATTGCCTTATATCTCATCAAGGTCTGAAATGAATAAGCTTTATGAAGAAGTTGACGCAATCGTTACGAAACCGGGCGGTGTCACGATTAGCGAAGCATTGCGAAAAAGGCTTCCCATTTTTGTTCATTCGAGGCTTCCCGGGCAGGAGGAAATTAATCTGCAATATTTAAAACAACAAGGACTTGTATTTAAACTTAATCAGAAAAAGCCTTTTGAAAAACAATTGCTGGGTATATTGAAGGATCAGAAAAAAATGAAAAAGTGGAACACATCCATAGAAGCTTATCATAAGGAAATAGAGTTGGAGAAACCTGAGGGAATAGTGGAGGTCATGAAATTGATCCTTAGTCTTAATCAAAATGGTACACCTTCCTATCTAGCCCGACAGCCCAAACTTCTTTATAGCTGAGATGCATGGTGTTCGGAATCTAAATGAAAGAATAATACGGAAGGCTGCTGAATTAGCAGCCAACCTAAAATGAAAGGTCGGAAGAAGAGTGACTTTGAAAAAAACATACCTTATGATTTTTTCGATTATGCTGCTTGCGGCAGCGATCGCAGGTTGTTCAAATGATCAAGCGGTAAAAACGGAAATGAAGGCGCAAGCCGGAGGTAAAGTGGAATTGACGGTTTCCGCAGCTGTAAGTTTGCAAGATGCCTTAAATGATATAAAGATGTCTTTTGAAAAAGAGAATGCAAATGTAGAAGTTCATTATAACTTTGGAGCCTCTGGAGCTCTTCAGCAGCAGATATCCCAAGGCGCGCCTGTTGACCTGTTTTTCTCAGCTGCAGAAGATAAATTTGATAAATTAGTAGAGGAAGATCTTATTGAAGAGAAAAACGGAATCGATTTAGTCGGCAATGATCTGGTGCTGGTGGTGCCAAAGGATTCCAAAAAGGAAATCGGATCGCTGGAAGACCTTACAAAGGCAGAAAAAATTTCGATTGGCACTCCAGAGTCTGTACCGGCAGGGCAATATGCGAAACAAACTTTGGAAAACATGAACCTCTTTAAAGAGGTTGAAGATCGATTGGTATATGCAAAGGATGTCCGGCAAGTGCTTACATATGTGGAAACGGGAAACGTGGACGCAGGCCTCGTCTATAAAACGGATGCGCTCAACTCATCGAAAATTGAAATCATTGCAGCAGCCCAGGCAGATTTACACGATCCAATCATATATCCCGTCGGAATGATCAATGACTTGGATCATGATAAGGAAGCCAAGCTATTCTATGATTATCTCCAAACGGAAGACTCCATGAAAATCTTTGAAAAATACGGATTTAAAAATTTGAAATAACCACCAATCTGATGGCCTGGGGTTGTAGACAAAATGGGGTTCTACCTAAATTTTAAAACAAGACTAGATTATACTTAATGTTTTTTTACTGTAATCCTTATTGGATTGAAGAAATTTGCGACACTCCTGCCGAATTACTGGCTAGCCGAGACACCGCAGCCGCTCGCGGCGAGGAGGCTTGGCAGGCAGTCGGCGGAAAGGGAGCGGATTTCTGAAATCAACTGAAACATCTCTTGCTGTTCTTTGAATTTGTCTACAGGCTGTAACCACCAATCTGGTGGTCTTTTTTTTATGCATCTACAGTAATATTAGGTATATTTTCCTTTATATTGAAACCTTGTCTCGCTTTAAACGTAAGAATAAGGACATGATATTTCAACCTACGCGTCAATAATTCGGCAGCGGCGTGAAAGTAACTTGTGACAAAAGAAGGACAGCAAATTACTGTCCTTGTGCCTGGCTGTGAATGGTTCCATTCTTTTTGAAAACTGTGTAAAACAGCTTAATCGGCAGGTATCCTATAGTCCCGCCAAGAGTATTCAGGATCATATCATCGGTATCAAAACTTCCTAATTCAAATAAAAGCTGAAGAACCTCATAGGTGAAGCTAAAACAGAATGTTGCAATCAAGATCGATCTGAGTTGGGAAAATCTTTTTGATATTAATGGAAGCATCAATCCAAATGGTACAAAACCGATGATATTCCCCGCTATGTTCTCAATCCGGATGGATGTATTTACATCCGCTAAGAACAGGTAATGGAAAATGGTTTTAAAAGGGATGAAGTTATGGGACCCCCAATATCGGCCATTGAAGGTAAAAATAATATGACCATTCATTTCGGTTATCGAGAGGGTTTTAAATAAAATGAGCTTTGTAAGGATTAATAGATAAAGAACCATAAATAACGATAATACAATTTTTACAAAAATTTTCATGATACAACTCCAATATTAAAGTAGGAAATATTTATCATTTTATCATAAATGGTATATGATGAGTTTAATGTAATATTTTACAAGTTTTTTAGGGCAAGGAGGGGTAAAAGTGGAGGAAGCAATAATTGATTTTCTCATTGCAGTCATGTTAATTATTGGTTTCACATACGGCCTCATTAGGCAATTTAGACATTGTGTCAGTATCAGGAACGGAAATAAGTCGGAGTATGTTCATTACAAGAGGGTATTGATTGGAAACTACCTGATTTGCCTATCCTATTCGGGTTTTCTTTTTTCTTATATTTTGAATTCATTACTCTCATCTCGTATTATACCGGCTTCATTTATTACAAGTGATAATACTAGTTTTTGCTGTTTTGGTTTTCTTGCCATTCTATTAATCTCTAAATTTGGAATTATTCCAAAGGAAAATGAACAAGTTGGATTACAAGAATACATAGTTGAGAAAGAGGAAATATGAAGAAAATTTCGCTTACCTTATTAATCGTATGTATATCGATTACCTTTCTATTGAATTTTGCCATGCCTGAATTTGCTGGCAAAATGAAAGACAATATAAGTTCCATGAATATCCTGTATTCATACAGTGTCACAAAATCATTTTCGGAACAAACCCAAGAAACGATCGAAATGGCATCCGTGCCTTTAGGGAAAGCCGAGACAAGGAGCGCCGATTTCCGGAGTGATGTTAAGCTTGAGGGAACTCCGCTGAATATTAGAAGTGTAGTGAAAGAGAGCTTGAACAAGCCGGAAGCGTATAAAACTAAAGAGAAATTAACCGGCCCCGAAAAAGGGTTTTCTTACCGGAAATATTATCTTACCAAAAATTATGATAAAGGAAGATATACAGTCATCCGAACGAATAAAATAACCGGGAAAGAAAAGGTGTATGTCGGAACTTACTATGAGCCGAGTACGCAAGATCCGATCGTCAAATGGTCACGTGATGAGAAATAATGGCTGATAATATCTTTTACCTGAAAAGTTGAGTGATTATATGGAGAAAACAGTAAAGATCGAGGATTATAACCCTGATTGGGTTAATGAATTTCAACAGGAAAAAGCGAGGATAATGGGGGTTTTAAAGAACTCTTGCCTTTGTGTTGAGCATATTGGAAGTACATCTGTCATAGGGTTGGGGGCAAAACCGATTTTGGACATCATGGTTGGCGTCCGGCATTTAGATGTAGCAGACACATTCATTGAGCCCTTGGAATCGATTGGATATGAATTTGTCTCGCATCAGGAATTTCCCGAAAGGCGTTTTTTTAGAAAAGGCCAATGGAGAGCGGGGACACATCATTTGCATATCTATAAATTCGGAAGTGGACAATGGAAGAATCAACTTTCGTTCAGGGACTATCTAAGAAGCCATCCTGACGTAAGGAAACAATATCAGGAATTAAAATTATCCTTAGCTCAAAAGCATCCTGGGGATATAGTGGGGTACACGAAAGCAAAAGCTCCATTTATCCAAAATGTCATAGAGTCAGCAAGATGATAGTTCTTGCCATGTTTCTTAACTGAAAGAAAATGAAACACCAAAGGTTAGCTTTTCTTAGGACAAGAGGTAACGGCAGTCAATTTAAACTGCCGTTTTTGTATGATCAATTAGCATGAACTCCGAACAATTAGTTCAGGGGCAAACCGGTAAGTAATGTATGGAGTCTGATCCGAATTGGTTATCCGGTTCAATAATAACTCTGCTGTTTTAATGCCCATTTGTTGTATTGGTTGTCCGATAGTTGTGATGGAGGGTTCATAAAACTCCGTATAAGCGACATCATCAATGCTGACAATGGCCACTTCCCCAGGGATCGAGATTTTTTGCTTTTTCAAATAGCTAAGGATTTCACGTAACACTAAATCATTTCCTGCCACTATGGCTGTTGGAGGTTTTTCTGCATCGAATATCTGGGCCAATTTTTCTTGAATTCGATTTCTTGGTAAAGAATGAATATCATCCTCCCTGACTTCCAATTTATGAGATGCCATCGCTTTTTTGAATCCTTCGATTCTTTCCAATCTTGGTGTGATCGGGATATCAATCGGTAAGGTTAAAAAAGCAATATTTTCGTGTCCTTTTTCAGCCAGCATGGAGACAGCTAAAAAGATTGCAGCATGATTGTCCAAAAGAACGGAATCGGATGTAACTCCATCTACTAATCGATCAACGAAAACCATTGGAATTGAATGATCGGTCAAGTAATTATAGACTTTAAAATCATTTCCAACCGGAAAAATGATGATTCCATCTACTTGCGTGGAAACCAGCAAATCAAGGTATTCTTTTTCTTTCTCTGGGTCATCGGCTGAGTCACATATGAATACCTTCATGCCATGCTGCTGAAGCTGTTCTTCTACGGTACGAATGATTTCGGTGGATAAAGTATGTAAAATATTTGCTACGAGTATGCCTATGACTTTTGTTTTTTTCACTTTTAAATTCCTGGCATTATCATTGGGGCGAAAATCAAGTTCTTGGATGACTTGCTCGATTCTGTTTTTTGTTTCAGCACTCATATAACGAAAACGTTGGTTAATATATTGAGAAACCGTACTTTTGGAAACACCGGCCTTCTCAGCAACATCTGATATGGTAGTTTTCTTTTTTTTCATGATGTTCTCCTAAAGGATATTATTTCTTGAAATAGAACGGGTTACCTTCATCATAACAAAGGAGCATTACGATTCCAACGCCAGTTAGCAGGTTTTGTTAAACATTGGATGTAAGAAACACCCTAAGCACTTTGGCTAAGGGTGTTAACCATAAACATATTCATTTGCAAACCTTAATCATTAACGAACGAGCCAGCCTCCATCGACAGCGAGAATATGGCCATTCATATAGTCAGAGGCCTTGCTTGCAAGAAAAACGACGGTTCCCATGACATCAAATGGTGTTCCCCATTTTTCAGCCGGGATCCTTGAGAGAATGTCCTTGTTTCTTGACTCATCTGCACGTAGCGCGGCAGTATTGGCCGTTTCAATATATCCTGGGGCAATCGCGTTTATTTGAATGTTTTTAGACGCCAATTCATTAGCGAATGCTTTAGTCAGCCCGGCAACGCCATGTTTACTCGCTGTATATGCCGGAACGAACTTCCCTCCTTGGAATGTGAGCATCGAAGCGATATTTATGATTTTTCCGCTGCCTTGTTCAACCATTTCTTTGGCAACTAACTGACTAAGAAAATACAGGGAATTTAGGTTAATGTCCATTACTGCATTCCAATCTTCGTCTTTATATTCCAATAAAGGAGCACGGCGAATCGTTCCTGCATTATTAACAAGGATATCGATTTTCCCGTATGCATCAAGACAGCCTTTTACAACACCTTTAAGGCTGTCTTTATTGGTAAGTTCTGCTTGATAAAAGACTGCTTTTTGGCCGGTCGTTTCAATTAAATCCTTTGTTTCCTGCCAATTGTCACCATGGGCAACGATAAAAACATCTGCACCTGCTTTTGCTAAAGCAACCGCATATCCTTGTCCTAATCCAGTATTTCCTCCTGTTACGATGGCAACTTTCCCTTTTAAGCTGAAAAAGTCCATTGAAAAATCCAGTAAACTCATCTTGTTTCCTCCATCCCCATATGGATTAGTAAACCATTCTTAGCATGTTACTTCATTTCTGAAATAGGAAAGTTATCCATATCCTCATATGTATAATTCTCTCCGGCCATTGCCCAAATAAATGTGTAGTTGCTTGTAGCGGAACCACTATGTATGGACCATGGAGGTGAAATGACAGCTTGTTCATTTTTCATTACAATATGCCTTGTTTCATCGGGTTCCCCCATCATGTGGAACAAAATGGCATCTTCTGCTAAGTCAAAATACATATAAACTTCCACTCTGCGGTCATGAACATGAGGAGGCATGGAGTTCCAGACATTTCCTGGGGCCAATTCAGTCATTCCCATACACAGTTGGCAGCTTTGGATACCTTTTTCATGAATCATTCTGCGAATCGTCCGCTTATTTGCCGTTTCCTGTGATCCCATTTCATCACCTTGCACTTCCTTGAATGCTACGTGTTGAATGGGGTAATTTTTATGTGCTGGAGCAGAGGCTAAATAAAATTTAGCAGGTTCGGAGTCTGAATCACTACTGAAAATCAGCTCTTTACAACCTAATCCTATATACAGACAATCACGATTTTGAAGGGGATATACCTCCCCATCAACTGAGATCCTTCCTGATCCCCCTATATTAAATACACCTAATTCTCTTCGTTGAAGAAAATAATCAGCTTTTATGAAATCATGGCCCTCAAGCTTGACCTCTTTAGAAACAGGTTTGATTCCTCCTATGATGATCCTGTCATCAAGGGAATAGCATAAAGAAACGTCATCATCGAGAAATAAATTTTCCACTAAAAAGTTTTGGCGGATTTCACTTGTATCAAAGTGTTTGGCTTGTGACGGATGAATGGAATAACGTTTTTCCATATGCATATAAATAACCTCCTATTTAGTAAAACGGTTTATCGTGAATATTCAAAATGTTAGCGCTACCAATATTAAAAATATATATAATAT